>NZ_JBPXKS010000007.1:0-224752 GCF_054558755.1 Aquirufa sp. A-Brett2-W8 | reverse complement strand
CGGATGTCTTTGATGTAATTTTCTGCTGATTGTTTTTTTCTTGTTTCCATTTTGTAATTTAATAATTGTTTGGAAACACTCCCTAAGAAATAACCTCTATCGGTCCACTTTTTGCTGACGATTTACAGGGAGTATTACATACATTCTGACAATATTAAAATAAAAAAAGGCTCCATTTAGTGATAATACTAAACAGAGCCTTAAATTAAATTTTAATTTTATACTATATCGAATCGATCAAGATTCATGACTTTCGTCCATGCTGCGACAAAGTCAGTTACAAATTTATTATGTGAATCTTCGCACGCATAAACTTCGGCAATGGCACGTAATTCTGAATTAGATCCAAAAATTAAATCTACCCGAGTACCAGACCAATTAACTTGGCCTGTGGAGCGATCAGAACCTTCAAATATATATTGATGAACATCAACTGCTTTCCAAGCAGTTCTAAGATCAATTAGATTAACAAAGAAGTCGTTTGTTAATACCCCTGGGGTTGATGTAAATACTCCATGGTTTGACCCATCAAAATTCGCATTTAAAACGCGTAATCCACCAATTAATACCGTTAATTCAGGAGCACTTAAAGTTAATAATTGTGCTTTATCGATTAACATATCTTCGGCAGATAATAATGTACGAGGTTTAATGTAGTTTCTAAAACCATCTGCTATCGGTTCTAATACTCCAAATGATTCTACATCTGTATCATCTTGCGATGCATCCGTACGACCAGCAATAAAAGGAACTGCAATTTCTATTCCGCCGTCTTTAGCAGCTTTTTCAACAGCCGCCGAACCACCTAAAACTACCAAGTCAGCTAATGAGACTTCTTTATCTTGATTAATTGAATTAAACTCCTTTTGAATATTTTCTAGGACGTCTACTACTTTTGATAATTGAGATGGGTTGTTTACCGCCCAAAATTTCTGTGGCGCTAAACGAATCCGGCCTCCATTAGCACCACCGCGTTTATCTGAACCTCGAAATGTGGATGCAGATGACCACGCAGTAGTTACTAATTCACTGACAGATAATCCTGAAGAAAGAATACTATTTTTTAATACAAGTATATCAGCAGCATCTATAGCTTTTAACTTTGCCGCTGGAATAGGATCTTGCCATATTAATACTTCGGCTGGAACGTCAGCACCTACATACCTAGAACGAGGTCCCATATCTCGATGAGTTAATTTAAACCAAGCTCTAGCAAATGCATCTGCAAATAAATCAGGATTTTCATAAAATCTTTTTGAGACCTTAGCATAAGCCGGATCAACTATTAAAGCTAAGTCTGATGTCAACATGGTAGGAGCATGTTTTATTGAAGAATCATGCGCATCAGGTACTGAACCTGAACCAGCTCCCCCTTTGGGTTTCCACTGATTTGCCCCAGCTGGACTTTTTGTTAATTCCCAATCGAAACCAAATAAATTTTCAAAATAATTATTGCTCCATTGCGTTGGTGTAGTTGTCCAAGCTCCTTCTAGTCCAGAAGTAATGGTATTAATTCCGTTACCTGTTCCTAACGTGTTTTTCCAACCCAAACCTTGCTCCTCTATGCTGGCAGCAGCTGGTTCTTTCCCAACATACTTACCAGGATCTGCAGCTCCGTGGGTTTTACCAAAAGTATGACCACCGGCAATTAATGCTACGGTCTCTTCGTCATTCATGGCCATTCTAGCAAAGGTTTCACGTATATCCCTTGCTGAAGCTATTGGATCAGGATTTCCATTGGGACCTTCCGGGTTAACATAAATCAAACCCATTTGAACTGCTGCTAATGGATTTTCTAAATTGCGATCGCCTGTATATCTTTGATCATCTAACCATACACGCTCATTACCCCAATAAATGTCTTCGTGTGCCTCCCAAACATCTTCTCTTCCACCTGAAAATCCAAATGTCTTAAAACCCATTGACTCCAAAGCACAATTACCAGACAAAATCATTAAATCTGCCCAAGATAATTTACGGCCATATTTTTTCTTAATTGGCCATAACAATAAGCGTGCTTTGTCTAGGTTAGTGTTATCAGGCCAACTATTTAATGGAGAAAATCTTTGCGTCCCTGCACCTCCACCACCACGGCCATCAGTAGTTCGATACGTACCTGCACTATGCCAAGCCATTCTTATCATAAACGGACCATAATGACCATAATCTGCAGGCCACCAATCCTGTGAAGTTGTCAATGATTTGATAATATCGTCTTTTATAACTTTCAAATCTAGCGTCGAAAATTCTTTTGCATAATTGAAAGATTCATCCATCGGATTTGATAATCGAGAATGTTGTCTTAGAATATTTAAACGCAATTGATGTGGCCACCAATCTGTATTTCTTGTTCCACTTCCTGCACTAGGTTGTTTAACCATTGATGCTGCTCCCGTATAAGGACATTTAGCTTCTTCGCCGTGATTAGAATTATCCATAATAAATGATTGTTTATTGAATCAAAATAGCTTTATACCATTTGATATCAAATATCAACTTAAAAATTACATAAATCAAATCTATATTTATTATATTAGTATAACTGAAACGTATAGCAATTGTACCACCCCCCTAATAGACTGGACTAAATTTTAAATAAAACAGAGCAGCAATAAAGTGAGCAAGACCACATTATTTCATCCGATTTTAATAAGTTTCAAAAATCAAAAAATAAAAATAGATTTATCTGGTTTGGTTTTGATACGAATTAGATAGGGTAGGACAGGATTAAACTCTACCGTACGGACTACCAGAAACCACTCAGGGCGAGTGGTTTCTTTGTTTTTAAGGGTGTGGTAGTACGAAAGGTGTTTTCGATAGAAATTGGGGTTTGTTTAAATTTAATTAACTTCTAATTCTCTTATAAATTTCTTAATTTCAAAATCTTATGTTACCACAAAAATCACACCATGGAAGTACATCACCCTCATCATCCAACCCATAAAAAGAAATGGGCTGAATACATTATTGAATTTATCATGCTTTTTGCGGCGGTTACTTTGGGGTTTTTAGCGGAAAATTTACGGGAACATCAAGTCATCGAACACCGGATCGAACAAAATAAAATCGCCATCCTAAAGGATTTACAAGTTGATTCAAGCATAATTGCAAGGGTAATGGCTTCACACGATCGCTCTACTCAGACATTTAACAATGTGAATCAATTACTTTATTTGGCCAAAAATAAAAAAATAAGTCAGGAGCAATTAATTGATTCATTAAAAATAATGTCGGATTTTTATGCGTCCACTGCGACACTTTACATGAATAATAGCTCCTTTAAAAACATGCAATCGAGCGGATTATTCACTTATTTAGAGGAAAATGAACTTAAGAATGCGTTGTCTATTTATTACGAAGTAAATTTCAAAGCAGTAGAATCACAAAATACCTTTTTTGATCAAGTGGGGGTGGATTTCAATAATCACTTACCCATGGGAGTAGGAAAAGTCATCCGAGAAACAAATCAATTTTCGAAAGAGTATGAAATGAATGATCCAATCAAATACCAAAATTTTCTTCTAAGTCTTCCAAAAACAAAAGAAATTTTACAATCGGATGCGTTTATTTTTGAAGTCCAAAAATACTACAACTACATTTTTATCTACCAATTAAGTCTTAGTAAAGCGAAGAAAAGCAATGATAAGTTAATCGAACTTTTAAAAGCAGAAATCAAATGAAATATCTAAAATTCCTTATTTTATGTTGCTTAACAGCATTTTCGATGAATGCGCAAATGATAAATGACAGTACATTTGATGCGAGCGTGTCACACCCTAAATACATGAAAGGCAAAGGTCCGGCCCTATTAATCGACGCGGCACACCATAATTTTATCGTGGAAATGGGTTTAGCAAAGCCATTAATAGATGTGGCTACAGCAGATGGCTACCGGCCTAAAATCGATTCCGCTCTTTTCACCAAAGCCTATTTAGATCAATACAAACTGGTCGTTATTACGCCGGCAATGCCATTTAAGTTTGGGTCTAAGAAAGAAGTGACCACAGAGTCGACCTTTACTCTAGCTGAAATCGATGCCTTGCATGATTGGGTGGCTGCTGGCGGTTCTTTGATGTTACTAAGCGAGCATGCGCCTATCGATAAATCCATGAAGCCTTTACTAAACAAATTCGGGATTCAATCCAGTATCGGGATTATTTGGGATTCTTTGAATTGCGATAAAAGTATACAAATGAAAGGTTTTCAGACCCTACTGAAATTCAACAAAGAAAATGGTTTGCTGAATACGGATCATCCGATCACGAAAGGTGAGCGATCTGGGGAGCAAATCGACGCCATCGTCTGTTATGGAGGTAGCGGTTTAACAGGGCCAAGTTACACAAGCCTTTTTAACCTTTCCTCTACCTCAGAAATCAAACGCTGGAATGGAATCAATCCAGCCGGCAGCGCCACTTCGCAAGGTTTGGTAGGGAAAGTGGGCAAAGGAAAACTAGTTGCATTAGGCGATTGCAATGGGTTCACAGCGATGTATATCCCTATGGGTGATGGCAAAAAATTTTATGCTGGCATGCAAGTGACGGACCATCACTGGAAACAATTTGTGTTGAATACGCTACATTGGCTATCTAATTAAATTAGAAACTCGCTAAATCGTTCTTGCCCCTAATTTTTCTGTCAGCTCCACGATTGCTTACAAGTAGATATTGGTCGAGTTCAAGATTTGTATCTATCATGAGTGGAATTATTAACTTCCTCCAATTTACATAAAGGTTGTTTGATTGTTTAAAACAGAGCAGCAAATAAGCGAGCAAACCCATTACATTTCATCCGATTTTAATATGTTTCAAAAATCAAAAAATACAAATAGATTAATCTGGTTTGTTTTTTTTGTGTTTAAGCAAATCTGAAGGTTCATCCTAAAATCATTCTCATTTTTCTTTTTAAATACCTACTGAATTATTTCGTGCTAAACTCTTTTTGAAATTTAGTTCAGTCTATTAGGGGTTTAGTGCACATCCGATGATCTATAGAAAATAAACCTTGACCCATTTATATAAAAGGGCCAAGGTTTATCTTGTAAATTTAATTTACACCATAAACTTTGGTTATTTTTGAATATTGTTTTAATTAAAAATTTTAAGCTGTGCGAGCTTCCTATTAAAAGGAATTAGCTTTTCTTGAAATCATATTTTAAAAGTCCCTCATCCTAAAATATTGAACTTAGCCCTAGCTATTTACTGCTTTTTAATATCAATCCTGATACTAATTCATAATATTAAGACGAATGTGGCTAATTATTTATTAAGCCTCTGCATTTTTATGGTTGGGCTAATTTTCTTCAATATTCACGTTCTAATCAAACAAGATCTGGTTTATATATCGGCAATTTTATTGGCGCATTTTAGTCCGATTTATTTATTATTAGGACCAATTATATATTTATATGTTTAATTTTTCTTGTATAATAAATACAGATTTTTTTATGTTGATTTAATTCATTTGGTACCCCCTTTATTTTTACTAATTAATGAGATACCATATTTATTAATTCCTTTTTCAGAAAAATTAATTCTTGCTCATTTGGTACAACTTGATCACAATAATTTATACAATATTCAATTAGCGTTTATAAATGTTAAAATGATCAATATATTCATAATTAGTTCGTACCTCTTTTACTTATTATATTGTGTTTCACTTTTTTATAGAGTTAGGAAATCTGAATCAGTTAATGACATGTCTCCAGTTGTTTACAAAAGGGGAATTAAATGGCTTTTTTCATTCTTTTTTTTCTTGAATCTTATTTTTGCAGGATTATTGATATTATTTATTATAGAGGTAATATTTACCTCAAATTTTTTCTTAATAATTTCTGGAATTGGGATCTTATTTTTAATCATCACTTTATTTTTCTATCCATCTATTATTTATGGGATCAAATTTTTGAACAAACCTCATAAAATAATTAAAGACTCAACCTTAATTTCCCCAAATAGATTACTAAGCCAAAAGCAATTCGTTGAAATTGATGCCTTAGTGGCCGTATTTATGGTAGAATTACCTTATACTCGAAATGATTTTAATCTAAATAGAGTTTCTTTTGAGCTAGGAATTCCGAAGCATCATCTTACCTATTACTTACAAAACCACCTCAATTTATCATTCAATTCCTGGCGAGATCAATTACGTATAATCTATGCCAAAGACTTAATTTCAAAAGGGGGAGCCCAATCGTTTACACTAGAGAGTATAGGGAAGCAGGTTGGGTTTCAATCTCGGGATAAATTTAGACGCGCATTCAAAGCACAAACAGGCAGCAATCCTTCTAATTTTTTAAAAATTCAATTCTATCTGACCCCTTTGTAACAAAAGGGTCTTATGTTGAAACGTTTAATTCCTAAAGCCTTTTTTAATTCATAATTTTAAATAATTTATTAAAATAAGTCAACTAATTGAAAATCATAAAGTTTTGGTTTATGTTATGAAAACCAAAATATCAATTTTCAGATGCCACATAAACATTATCAATATCCAAAAAACAAAAATAGTTGTATTGTTTTTGTTTGTCTTTGGGCTTATAACAGCAAAGGCACAAGAAGCAGTAATTGCTGCAGGCGGTAATGCTTCAGGTAGCACAGGCACCGTTGCTTATTCGGTAGGGCAAATTGTTTATACTACTAATATAGGAACAAACGGCTTAGTGGTACAAGGCGTGCAACAACCCTATATAATTTCTGTTGTGCTAGGTGTAGAACTCCATACCATTCAATTGGATTTTACAGTTTACCCTAACCCTACCAACAATTTTTTAACGCTTAATGTGGGGAACGCCGAACTTTCAACTTTGAACTTTCAACTTTATGACCTTAGAGGAATATTAATTGAAAGCCGAAAAATACTACGTAATACCGAAACAATTAGTATGGAAAATCTACCAAGTGCCCTGTATTTTTTGAGAGTGACTAACAATAACCAAGATTTAAAAACATTTAAAATTATTAAATACTAAAGCGATCAAACAGATATATTCAATCATAGCAGGGCTTTTAATAACGGTAAGCGTATTTGCACAAGCCCCACAAAAAATGAGTTACCAAGCTGTAATTCGTAACAGCACTAATGCATTGCTAACATCATCTCTAGTGGGTATGCAAATCAGTGTTTTACAAGGTTCATCTACCGGAACTCCTGTATACGTAGAAATCCAAACACCCAGTACTAACTCCAATGGCTTAGTAAGCTTAGAAATTGGAATGGGTAGGGTTGTTAAAGGCATATTTGTAGGTATCAACTGGGCAAATGGACCTTATTTTATTAAAACCGAAACTGACATTACAGGCGGAACCGCTTACTCCATTGCTGGTACAAACGAGTTAATGAGTGTGCCTTATGCTTTGTTTAGTGCAAACGCAACGGCTGGTGTAGTTCAATATTTTGAAAAAGAGTTAGCTTCTGACGGGGAAAATAGTATTGCTCTAACATTCACTTTGAGTCCTTTTTCTAGAATTAATTATAATGGAGCTATACTAAGGCAAAATCAATGGTCAGGAGTAGGTCTTACTACTTTAACATTAATTCTTGACACAAGGCAAAACGATAAATTAACAGTTACAAATTGAATATTAAACTAAAATCTTGCAGTGGTATAGATAAACTGAGTTAACCAATGATAAAAAAATATATACTAACAATCGCATTATTTGCAATTTCCTATGTAGGATTTTCACAAACTTCAACTACTCCTGCAGGAACAGCTTCACCAACTGCTACTACCCCAACAGCACAATTAAGAATTCCAGATCGAATAACTGATTTTGGCCAAAATTTGCCTGCTGGAACGCAAATTTATGTTTTGTCTGATTCAACTTTATGGCAAACAAAAGTTCCAATTGCCTCAACTAAAACAATTAACTCTGCATACGTTGATTTGTTATTAATTAACCGAAGTGCCACATACCTTGTTGAATCATTTGAAGCACCCAACTCATCTAGCACGTATACACTTTCAAAACACCCAATAAATGGAACAGGGGGGATAACTGTTATGATGAATGGGGCGGCATTGAGACCTGGTACAGATTATACTTGTTTGGGGGTTATTCTAACTATTATTTCTAATCAATTACAATATGATAAATTTATAGTCTCCTATTCTCATACTACTAATTAACAGGTAGATTTTCCTGCAGGGAGAGTTAGCGCTTATGTTTCTTCATAAGGCAACTCTCCCTTTTTTGCTTTTGATAGTCCTACACTTCATAATCACTACCATTACATAATATGAAAAAGTTACTTATTTTATTCCTGTTTTTATCTACCCTGATGTTTGCGCAGGTAACGAGTTCTCCTTCAATATTAATTAAGATAGCTAACTCAGTAACTGTTTTTGGCTCTAATTTATCCGTTGGTACACAAATTTATGATATAGCTAATCATAAATTATATGCTGTAAAAACAATAATAAATGGCACCGAAACAATTACTACTTCCTTATTATCTTTAAACTTGCTTAACACCGCTGGTCATAGTTCTGTTGATGATTCTACAATTTGTTCAACTACTTCAACTACAGATTTAGTAATTACAAACATGACTAGAACTATAGTAGAGGATGGCACGTATTCTATTCAATTTAATGGGCAAATAGAAATCCCCACAGCTATTTATACAACGGGCTTTAGCACTGCTACTGCGGCTGAAGATTTAAATTTAATTTATAACGATATTATGGCAATACCAGTAACCGCTTCCCATCCACTTACTTTTGGAAATGGTGAAATACTTTTTCCTGGAGTGTATAATGTAGCGGGCGCAGCATCAATTGCTGGCACTCTTACTTTAAATGGTAATAATGAAATAAACCCTATATTTATAATTAGAGCCAATGCAGGAGCATTTAATACAGGGGCTGGTACTAATGTAATTTTTAAAAACGGAGCAACCGCAAAAAATGTTTTTTGGATTGCCGATGGAGCAATTGGTCTCGGTGCTAATACAAATATCTCAGGAACCTTATTTTCTCATGGGGCAGCCGTTGCAGGGGCTAATAGCATAGTAAACGGACGATTATTAACTACATTGGGAGCAATTTCTTTCGGACCAGGTGCACTTAAGTTGCCAACAGGTAATAGCATTATAAATTTTAGGAGCTTATCTAATTTCGTAATGTTTACCAGTTCTGGTGGAGAAGCCAATAGTGGTGCTTCAGTATATAATGGAGATATTGGAACAGCTTTAGGAGCTATCACAAGCTTTGAAACTGCAACTGTAAATGGAAATATCTTTCAAGCAGGATCAACTACGCTTGTTACAGCCGTTAATCATATGGCTACATTTAGCCTTTATAAAAATGGCGTCTTAATTCCTAATTCTAGCAGAACAAGAATACTATTACCATCGGAAATTTCATTACTAGCCCTTTCTAAAATTGAAGCGGGTGACACAATAGATGTGAGATGGAAAATTGATGAACAAATTTCTGATGGTATTGAAATAAGTGTTTTTAATAGAATTTTAACATTGATTAAAGTAGGAAATTTGTAGTACCACCCTAATAGACTGGACTAAATTTTAAATAATACAGAGCAGCAATAAAGCGAGCAAGACCACATTATTTCATCCGATTTTAATAAGTTTCAAAAATCAAAAAATAAAAATAGATTTATCTGGATTGGTTTTGATACGAATTAAATAGGGTAGGAAAGGATTAAACTCTACCGTACGGGATTAATCGGTAGGCAAAAAACCACACGTCGCGTGTGGTTTTTTTGTTTTAAAATGAGTTCTTTTGTTAATCGAATCTATTATTTAGCCTTTGAATAAGTTAGTATATATTTTTTTCAGCCTCATTGTGTTTTCTTCTTCAGCTCAGCATATAGCGAGACTGCGCGCTGAGGACAATTTCGACTATTTATTGTCGGATACACTGCAGAAATCCTGGGATGAAAAATTGAAATTTATACCTCTTTTTTCAGGCATAAATGTCAGTGTGGGGGGAGAATGGAGAGAACAATATCAGAACTATACGCAGGCAAATTTTGGCCAATTGCCTGCCAACTTTACGGAAGAAAGTCCTCATCAATGGCTTCACAGGTGGTTATTACATGCGGATTTAAACGTTAATTCTCAATTTCGGATTTTTACGCAGTTAAATAATACGGTTCGTTTTTGGAATCCTAATCCGATTTTGTCCCAAGTGGAACAAAATATGTTGTCAATACACCAAATTTTTGGGGAATATAAATTTCATCAAAATCTAATCCTGAGAGTAGGAAAACAAGAAATGCAATTCGGACAGGAGCGATTTATTGCCTCCCGCGAAGGGCCTAATAACAGGCAATCATTCTTGGGAGCTGAGGCAACCTATCATTCAAAGAAGGTTAGAGCGGTACTGTTTTACCTAAATCCGGTGAAAATGAATTTGGGTACTTTCGATGATGGTTTGATGGATGAACGTATCGGGGGGATTTATGTGACGAAACAAGTAATGCCTAAATATATAAATCTAGACGCTTTTTATTTCAATTTCACTAGTTCACAGCGGTCCTACATCTTAAAAAATGGATTAGAAAATAGGAATACGGGTGGATTTCGAATCTATTCCTCTCCTAAATTATTCAATTATGAACTGGAGCTTGCTTACCAATGGGGAACCTTTAAAGAGTTAGCTATTCGGTCTTGGATGCTGGTTTGGGATACAAATTATCAGCTAAAGCCTCATCTATTTTTGGGAATCGGTGGAAACTATGTGCCTGGAGATAAATCGGCAACAGATTCAGAGTTAAATACGTTTAATACGTTATTTGCAAGACCTCCATTCGGTCAAACTGTCGCTCTAAATATTACCAATACGTTTAATGTGAGTCCTTATTTGAGGTTCCAAAAAGGCACAAAATGGTTTGTTACCGCGCGCGCCTCTCTTGTTAATCGAATTAGTGAAGCTGACGGTATTTATACCCCTAATATGTCGACTTTGCGCCCGGTTGAAAATGGAAAAACTTCAAACTTAAAAGATCTCTGTTCTATTTATTCCCTTGATTTTAATTATAATACTGCCCCTCATTTGTTTACACAATTTGAATTTGGCTTTTGCAGGGCTGGAGACTATTTAAAAGAGTCTGGTTCCGGTAAAAATGTCATTTATTTTGCGCTACGCAACGCTTACCGATTCTGATTTTTTGTCCCGAATCAACCACAACATCACAAAGCAAATCGCCCCATTTAAGATCAATTTAGCGAATCCAAAGCCACCGAATAAGCTCTGCGCCTGAGTTTCTAGTACAAAGGTGATGATGGGTGAAAGAACGCACACAATAGGCACCCATTTATCTCGAATGGCGAATTTAGTAAATAGACCAAACGAAAACAAGCCTAATAAGGGCCCATAGGTATAGCCTGCGAGGTTAAATACGGCGGCGATTAATTCAGAGGTGTTGAAAATGTGAAATAGGCCAATTACGACAAAAAACAAGGCAGAGAATCCGATGTGAACCCAATGTTTCATGCTTTGCTGCTTTTTCTCCTTGAACTTTTCGATGCTTAAAAAATCAATACAGAAAGACGTCGTCAAAGCCGTTAACGCTGAATCAGAACTCGCATAAGACGCCGCAATAATCCCTAATAAGAAAGTTACAGCGGCTAGTGTCCCAAATTCTCCACCTAAAGCTAACATAGGATATAATTCATCTGTTTTCGTGGGTACTGCAATTCCTTTTGAAGCCGTATATATGTATAATAAGGCGCCTAAGGATAGGAACAAGATATTGATAAAAAGCAGCACCCAGTAGAACCAGAACATGTTTTTCTGCGCTTCGCTGATCGACTTACAAGTCAGGTTTTTTTGCATTAAATCCTGGTCTAAACCCGTCATTACAATCGCAATAAATACGCCCGCTAAGAAGTCTTTTCCGAAGAAATGGGGGTTCTTCCAATCCCACTCAAACAGGTGAGAGTATTTGCTTGCGCTTACCTGCTGAATCATATCAGGGATGCTCATGTCCATTTTTTGGCCCACTAAAACAATCGTAATAAAGAGCGCTACTAATAAGAAAAGCGTCTGTAACGTATCTGTCCAAATAATCGTTTTAACCCCTCCACGGTGCGTATAAAGCCAAATTAAGAAGATCGAAACGAAAACGGTCACAACGAAGGGCACGCCGATAGGGGCGAAGATGGCTATTTGTAACACATTCACCGCTAAATACAATCGCGCTGCAGAACCAATGGTTCGAGACAATAAAAAGAAGGCAGATCCTGTCTTATAGGACCAAAATCCGAAGCGCTTTTCTAAATAACCGTAAATAGAAATCAAATTAAGTCGATAATATAGGGGCATTAGTACCAATGCGATGGTTAAATAACCCAAAGAATGGCCTAAAATGACTTGATAATAGGTGAAATAGGTTTTCCCTACGGCTCCAGGAACAGAAATGAAAGTTAAACCAGATATCGATGTTCCGATCATTCCAAAGGCTACAAGCCACCAAGGGGACTCGCGATTGGCTGTAAAAAAGGCATGGGTATCAGCGCCTCTCGAGGTAAAATAGGAGATCGCTAATAGCAGTCCAAAATAGAGGGCAAGAATTCCTCCAGCTAATTGTACAGACATAAGGTTTGGAACGGATTTTTTTTTAAATTTGATTTCAAATTCATCAAAAATATGGAATTCTGTGTAGATAGTATTTATCGTCTACCTTTTTCTTTTCAAAATCAGGAAAAATGGCAAGAAGAAACTTCTACCCTTGTAGAGGAAGAGGTGAGCGAAGCCCATCAACTGATTGTCTATAATGATGAAGTAAATTCCTTTGAATATGTGATTTTGACGTTAATTGAGGTATGTGAACATACGCCACAGCAAGCGGAGCAATGTACTTTACAGATACATTTTAGAGGGAAATGTGGCGTAAAAACGGGTGGATTTGATGAATTAGTGTCCATGCGCAATGAGATTTGCCGTAGAGGAATTTCAGCAGAAATTGAAGCAAGCGTATGATGAATAACTATCCTTCGAAGATGATCGAACAGGCTGTGGAAGAGATTTCTAAACTGCCTGGAATTGGTAAAAAATCGGCATTGCGATTAGCCTTACATCTTTTGAAGCGCCCAGAAGCACAGTCTTTGCAATTAGCACACGCGGTGGTTCAATTAAGAACAGAGACGAAATACTGTCCGCAATGCCATATGATTTCCGATGGGGATTTATGCGGCATTTGTGCCAGCCATAAACGCGATGAGAGTATTATTTGTGTCGTGGAGGATTTACGAGATGTGTTAGCGATTGAAAATACCGGTCAATTTATGGGCTTATATCACGTCCTAGGAGGGATTATTTCCCCTTTATCGGGTATTTCTCCGGGTGATTTAACGATCGAAACCTTGGTAGCTCGCGTAGCATCAGGGAAGGTTGCAGAAGTGATTTTAGGATTGAGTCCTACGATGGAAGGGGATACGACGGCATTTTATTTGACTAAAAAGCTGAAGGAGTTTCCCGTTAAATTATCCACGATTGCACGTGGAATTCCTATTGGTGGTGATTTAGAATATACGGATGAGATTACGCTAGGCCGAAGTATAGTAGGTCGAGTGGTGTATGAATAGTTTACGAATAGTATTTAACCAAATAAACGATGAAACGTGCGGAATTTTTACAGAAATCCATAGTTCTTGCGGGAGCTGGCGTGGTGTTGCCTTCTTTTGCTTCACCCGTGGCAGACTCTTTTAGCTTACCGGCTTTGCCTTATGCTTTTGACGCTTTAGAGCCTCATATCGATCGTTTAACAATGGAAATTCACCATGATCGCCACCATAAAGCCTATGTGGATAATTTAAACAAGGCTTTACCAGGAACGACTAAATCGATAGAGGAAATTTTAGCCTCAGTTTCATCTCAGCCCGTTGCGGTGCGTAATAATGGGGGTGGACACTGGAATCATAGTTTTTTCTGGAATGTGTTAGCGCCTGCCAAAGGTTCGAAACCTTCAGCTGCCCTAGCAAAGCAAATTGATACGGATTTCGGATCATTTGATGCTTTTAAGGCTGAATTTACGAAAGCAGCGACCTCTCGTTTTGGTTCGGGCTGGGCTTGGTTAATTAAAAAAGAGGGGAAATTGGTGATTTCGTCTACGCCTAATCAAGATAATCCTCTGATGGATCTTGCCGAGGTGAAAGGACAGCCCATTTTAGCCTTAGATGTGTGGGAACATGCGTATTATTTGAAATACATGAATAGACGCGCGGATTATATCGCAGCGTTTTGGAACCTAGTTAACTGGGACTTTGTATCAACTAACTTTAGTAAATAAGATGTTATTAGATGAAATTCCTTCGCTGGATCTAGCGGATTTCTTATCTGGCGATGCAAGTCGCAAGGCGAAATTTGTACAAGAATTAGGTTCAGCCTTTAATACTATTGGTTTTGTGGCCATCAAGGGACACGGTTTGACGAATGACTTTACGACAAATTTGTATTCTGAAGTAGAGCAATTCTTTCAATCACCTGACTCGCTAAAGCAATCCTATGAAATTGAAGGTATTGCAGGCCAACGAGGTTATATCGGGAAAAGAAAAGAAACGGCTAAAGGCTTCACTGTACCTGATTTAAAGGAGTTTTACCATGTAGGTCAACCTCTAAAGGAGGATGGTGACTCGGTTTGGTCCGAATACCCGGCTAACATTTTTCCGACAGGATATCCGAATTTCGAACAATATACTGTCGAAGCCTATCATACACTTGAGACGGCAGGGAAGGCACTTTTACAGGCGATTGCGCTCTATTTAAACTTGCCAGAAGACTATTTTGAATCTCGAGTAAAAAATGGAAATTCCATTTTGCGTGCGATTCATTATTTCCCAATTTTAAATCCTGATTCTTTACCAGAAGGAGCGGTGAGAGCTGCGGCACACGGTGATATTAACTTAATTACCTTGTTAATGGGTGCCTCTGCAGAAGGATTGGAAGTATTGCGAATGGATGGCAAATGGATTCCAATAACTGCTTTACCTGATCAGGTGGTGGTGAATGTGGGGGATATGTTAGATCGTTTGACGAATCATAAGTTAAAATCGACTATCCACCGCGTAGTGAATCCGGCTCGCGAGAAAATGGGCAACTCGCGTTATTCGATTCCCTTCTTCATGCATCCGCGTTCTGAAATGGATTTAACTTGCTTGCCTTCTTGCGTCTCCACTGAATTTCCTAAAATTTATACAAATATGACGGCAGGGGAGTTTTTGAATGAGCGATTGATTGAGCTAGGACTTAAAAAGGCATAAGTATGCGGCTAAAACACGGGGATTTCCTGCTGGATGTCTTGATTTTAGCCTGCACCTCTTTTGGTGGACCACAAGTTCATTTCGCACTCTTTTTAGATAGATTAGTCAAAAGACGAGGCTATTTAAGCGAAGAAGAATTGTTTGAAATTCAAGCGCTCTGCTCCGTTCTTCCAGGACCTACCTCGACTCAAATGATCACCGCCATCGGTTTGAAAAGAGGCGGGGCTTTGTTAGCTTATTTAACCTTACTTTCTTGGATTACGCCTGCTGTCTTGATTATGACAGCTGCGGCTTTTGGGATGTCTCTTTTACGCAATAATTCCATTTTGCAGTATGTGTTACCCGTTGGAATTGGCCTGATCTTACAAGCTGGTTGGTATATGGCTAAAAAGGTCATCACAGGTTCCATGTACGTTATCATTCTACTGGTGACTTTATTCGTTGGTATCGCCTTTCAAAGTCCTTATATATTTCCATTGGTGTTAGTTTTAGGAGGGATTGTATCCTCGTTTAACTACCGAGATTTCCCTCCACAAACCAAACATAAATTTGTCATTCCCTGGGCTAATTTTCATTTGTATTGGGGATTTTTAGTCTTTTTAGCAGTTTTAGGGCATTTTACGGATTACTTCCCGATTCGAATTTTTGAGAATTTTTATCGAAATGGATCCCTTGTTTTTGGAGGAGGACATATTCTTGCGCCCGTTTTATATACCGAGTTTGTTGAATTTAAGCACTTGATCGATTCGGAGTCTTTTTTAACTGGAATGGCACTTTCGCAGACATTACCTGGCCCCGTTTTCGCCTTGACATCCTATTTAGGTGTCTTATTGATGAAAGATTACGGAATTTTAGGTGAATTGGCTGGATCCGCCATCGGAGCTATTGGGATATTTTTGCCAGGCACCTTTTTGATCTTCTTTGTGTTTCGAATTTGGGGGCAATTAAAGCAATATCGCTTTATTCGTGCGTCTTTGGCCGGAATACAGGCAGCATCGGTGGGTTTAACTTTAGTGGCTGTATTTACGTTTACGCGACCTTTGGTGGTTGATGCACAGTTTATATCGCTGGGAATTGTGGGTCTCGCATTCCTTTTAGCAGAGAAAACAAAAATTCCCGCCATCTTGCTATTTTCTTTAGCCTTATTAGCGGGAATTTTGGGACTTTAAAGCCGATTAGGCGATTAAATTCAATAGGTATTGCCCATATCCACTTTTAACAAGCGGTTCTGCGATTTTCTTTAATTGAGATTTGTCGATATAACCCATGCGATAAGCTACCTCTTCTATACAACCCACCTTCATGCCTTGGCGCTCTTCGATTACTTGAACGAATTGTCCCGCCTGCATCAAGGAAGCGAAGGTTCCGGTATCTAACCAAGCGGTTCCGCGGTTCAAAATACCCACAGAAAGACGTCCTTGCTTTAAGTATTCTTTGTTTACGTCTGTGATTTCGTATTCTCCACGGGGAGATGGGGCGATGTTTTTGGCAATCTCCACCACGTCATTATCGTAGAAATACAAGCCTGGAACGGCATAATTAGACTTAGGATGCGTCGGTTTTTCTTCGATTGAGATCACTTTATTATCTGCATCGAACTCCACCACACCATAGCGTTCCGGATCAGTCACCGAATAGGCATAAACAACGCCACCGGAAGGATTGCTGTTTGCTTGTAATAATTTACTTAAACCAGAGCCATAGAAGATATTATCTCCCAAAACCAAGGCAACTTTATCCTTACCTATGAATTTTTCACCTATCACAAAAGCCTGCGCTAATCCATTCGGTTCCGGTTGTGCGGCATATTCGAAGTGACAACCGATTTGGGATCCATCGCCTAAAAGTTTCTCAAAATGAGGCAGGTCGTGCGGTGTAGAGATGATTAAAATCTCCTTAATGCCTGATAGCATCAAGATAGACAAGGGATAATAGATCATCGGTTTGTCATAAACCGGCATCAATTGCTTACTAACTGCTAAAGTTAAGGGGTGCAATCTTGTTCCAGATCCACCAGCTAAAATAATTCCTTTCATCTTATCGTCCTGCGTAGTTTTTTTCGTAATATTTTTGATAATCTCCTGATGTGACGTCATTTAGCCATTTTTCATTCGCTAAATACCAATTAACTGTTTTTTCTAATCCTTCCGCAAATTGCAAACTAGGTTCCCAACCTAATTCTTTCATAATCTTATTTGAATCGATCGCATAGCGTAAATCATGACCCGCTCGGTCTGTTACATACGTGATTAATTGAACCGATGTTCCTGCTGGCCGCCCTAATTTTTCGTCCATGATTTTACACAACAAATGCACTAAATCGATGTTTTTCCATTCATTAAATCCACCAATGTTATAGGTATCACCTATTTTACCATCGTGGAACACGGTATCAATCGCACGTGCATGATCAATTACAAATAACCAATCACGTATATTTTCGCCTTTCCCGTAAACAGGAAGAGGTTTATGGTGAATAATATTATGAATCATTAAGGGAATTAACTTCTCTGGGAAGTGATTAGGCCCATAATTATTCGAACAATTCGTGATAACCGTAGGTAAACCATAGGTCTCATGGTAAGCACGCACGAAGTGATCAGAACTAGCTTTAGAAGCTGAATAGGGTGAACGTGGGTCGTAGGAGGTAGTTTCCAAAAAGAATTCCTTCGGATCATGCAATTCTCCATATACTTCATCGGTAGAAATGTGGTAGAAACGCTTTCCTTCCATTTTGCCTGCCCAGTATTTCTTAGCGGCCTGTAATAAATTCACTGTTCCGATTACATTCGTTTTTACGAAGGCTAAAGGATCTGTAATCGAACGATCTACGTGCGATTCCGCCGCTAAATGCAATACTCCATCGAATTGATGCTCTACAAAAAGGGCATCGATATGATCAGCATCCGTAATATCGGCTTTAATGAAGTGGTAATTAGGGGCAGACGCCACATCTTCATTATTCGCTAAGTTGCCCGCATAGGTCAAGGCATCCAAATTATAAATCTGGTATTCCGGGTATTTGTTGACAAACAAACGGACCACGTGAGATCCAATAAATCCGGCGCCGCCGGTGATAACTAATTTCTTCATCTTATTTCATGATGGCTTCTTGCCATTTCCAGGCATCTTGCAACGCTTTTTCTAAACTATACTGTGTTTTCCAACCTAAAACCTGGTTAGATTTATCTGTAGAGGCATACACTGCGGTAATATCCCCAGCTCTGCGATCTCTAATTTCATAAGGAACTTTCTTTCCGGTGGCTTTCTCGAACGCGTTAATAACTTCCATCACCGAACTTCCTTGGCCTGTTCCTATATTAAAGAAGTCGTAATTCAATGCTGATTTTCCCTCAATTAAGTGAGCTAATGCCTTCACATGGGCTCCAGCTAGATCTACTACGTGTATATAGTCCCGAATTGCCGTTCCATCTGGAGTAGGATAATCTGTTCCCCAAACCTGTAATGGCCCGCGTAATCCTGCCACAGATTGAGTTAAGAAAGGGATTAAATTAGCTGGTGGACCTAAGGGTAATTCTCCGATTAAAGCGGATTCGTGCGCTCCAATGGGGTTAAAGTAACGCAAAGCAATAGCTTTAAGTTTCGTAGATGCTGCCACCGTGTCCCGAATAATCTCTTCACAAATTTGCTTCGAATTTCCATAAGGGGACGTAGCCGCTTGCACAGGCGATTCTTCCGTCGCTGGAAGCGTTTCTGGTTGTCCATAAACAGTGCAAGAAGAGGAAAATACCAGATTAGATAGGCCGTATTGAGCCATTTTCTCTAGTAATAAAACGGTTGATGCTACATTGTTTCTGTAGTATTTTAAGGGATTCTCCACGGATTCGCCTACCGCTTTCGAGGCGGCGAAGTGGATGATTCCTTTGATATCGTATTTTGTAAATAATAGATCGTAGGTCTGGGGATCATTAACGTCCCCCTCTTCGAAAATAACCGCTTCTTTGGTGATTATTTCTAGGTTTTTAATCACTAATTTAGATGAATTAGAGAAGTTGTCTACGATGATGGGCGTGTAACCGTGTTCTTTTAAAACCACATAGGTATGTGATCCAATGAAACCTGCGCCGCCCGTTATTAAAATTTGCATTAGTAATTTTAAAAGAATTAAACACAAATTTAGGGGAAATAGGCCAATTGTCTTTAATTTTGTTAAAAATATACGTTACCTATGACGGATGCTGCCATAAAAGCAATGATTCATTTATTAGACGATTCTGATCAGGAAGTCGTGACCATGGTGGAGCAGCAAATCCGGACCTTAGGGCCCTCTATTATTCCTGTATTAGAGTCTGAATGGGAATCAGTCAGTTTGAATCCACTCCTACAATCCAAAATAGAGAACTTAATTCACGATTTTCAATGGCAATCGGTGAAGACCCGTTTGCAGATTTGGAAGGAGTCTGGTGGGATGGATTTATTAGAGGGAATGTGGATTTTAGCCACTTATCGCTATCCAGATTATAGTTTTGATGATTTAAAATTAGAGATGGACCAGCTTTATTATGAAGTCTGGCCTCAAATGCGGGAGGAAATACATCCCATGGATCAGGTGAAGGTGTTGAATGCGGTCATATTTGATCAATTGAAGTTTGGCCCTAACACGAAAAACTTTCACGCGGCGAATAATTCCTTCATTAATAATGTTTTGACGTCTAAAAAAGGTAATCCCATTAGCCTTTGTGTCATTTATATGTGGATCGCCCAAAAACTAGGCATGCCCGTATATGGCGTCAATCTTCCGAATCTTTTTGTTTTAACGCACAAGCAAAATGGCTTGCAATTTTACATTAATGTATTCAATAAAGGCTTGATTTTCAATAAGATTGATATCGATAATTACATTGCACAATTGAATTTAACGCCGAATGAAATCTATTATAATCCTTGTTCGAACCTAGAGATTATCCGTCGTGTGATTCGCAATTTGATGATGGCATACGAAAAAGCGGGGGAGCAGAATTATAAAGATGAATTAACAGAGCTGATCGAATTATTAGATTAGAGCAATTGTTAGACTAAAATCAGCGTATTCTTTCCAAAATAGCGTTATTTCCTCTCCTGTTTCGATTTGAGCATTCGTAGGATTATGATCAAAATCGGCTATTTCAATCTCTTTTTGAAAAGATAAACCTGGTTTTCCTACTGCCTTATAAACTGATTCTTTTGCAGACCAGGCCAAAGTCAATAGATTCGACGATTTTTGCCATTTTCCCCATTCCTTTTCGCTCAAGAATCTAGGCGCAATCTTCTCGATGTTCCGTCCCGGTTTTTCAATATCTATCCCTATTCGGAATTTACGTGAACAAGCAGCTGCCACATAGGGGTAGGAGTGGGTTAAACTTACATGCCAGTCAGAATTTTGAAAATAGGGGCGATTTCTATCATTTTGAATTAAAACAAGCTCTTCAAAATCGGATGACATTTGATGTAGACAATACCTGACAGCGGTTGATTCTAGTTTTTTAATAGGATTAAGCACAGAAGGCGTAGACCAAGATGCCGGAAAGGATTCAAAAAAAGCCTGCGGTTCTTCGATTTTCCAAATCATAAATTGGAAATCGGCTGAACTTATTTTTGAAAATATTTGGGGCATAAAAGGGAATATTTGGACGTAAAATTATCATTTTTGTAGCTAAATCGATGGAAATAATTTGAATACGCTGCAAATCGAACGTATTGACACCTTCTCAGGACACCGTGGCCCCATTTTTTCGCTAGAAAAAGGTCTAGATTCCTTGTTCTATTCCGCTGGATCGGATGGCTGGGTGGTGCAATGGAATTTAGCGAAACCTGACCTAGGAAAGGTCATTGCGCAAATAGAAGGGTCCATTTATGCCCTAAAATTAGACGCAGAGGGTATTTTATGGATAGGCCATAATCATCAGGGTATTCAAGGGATTCGAGTGGCTGATCAAACCCAAGTATTTTCAATTCCAACGCTAGGTTCATCTATTTTTTCGATTGAATTTATGGCTTCAAACGCCTGGATTGGACATAATGATGGGTTAATTACGGTAGTCGATAGGGCCTCAAAATCTGTCCTTAAACACATTAAGGCTAGTACAAAAAGTGTGCGTTGTTTTTCGCTTTTATCTGATGAACGAATCGCAGTAGGGTATTCAGATGGGTTTATTCGAATTTTTAATTCTGAATTTCAATTACTAAACACTTTTCTAGCGCATGAAGCATCCGTTTTTTCTGTCCAAAACAGGGGAGGGGAATTGTATAGTGTAGGGAAAGATGCCAAAATAAAGCAGTGGAACCCTGATTTTATATTGAAAAATGAGGTAGTGGGTCATATTTATGCCATACATGACCTGCAATTTTCTCCTGATGGAAATTGGTTTGCCACGGCTAGTATGGATAAGACGGTGAAGATTTGGGAGGCAGACAGCTTGAAACTACGAAAAGTCCTCGATGCAACTAGACACGGTGGCCATAAGAATTCGGTTAATAAACTAATTTGGAGTTCATTTGATGATTTACTAGTTTCTGCATCAGACGATAAAAATTTGTCTGTTTGGAAAATTCAATAAAAATTTCCCTATTTTAGTATTTATATACCTAAATCTATCAACACATTGGCAGCTTCCTTTTCAAAATCTTTTCGCGGTTACGACGTCTCTGAAGTAGACGCTTACGTTCAAAGTGTAGAAAACTTTGAAACCGAAACCGAAAACGCCTTAGCAAAATTGAATCATAAAACAGCTGAATTAGAGGCTGAAGTGACTCGATTAAGAGAAATTGAATCCAGTTTATTTAGGGCTTTAAAATTAGCGGAAGAAAGTCAACAGAACTTTGCCGCGAAGATGGAGAGAGAGTCAAAATCTATTCTGGATAAAGCCACTAAGGAAGCAGATGCCATTAAAAAGAAAGCAGACGTAGATGCTCAAAAGCAAGCTCTCTTAACAGAAAACGAACGTAAGCAAACCTTAGCACAAGCCGGACAAGAATTAAAAGAGCAGGAGCGTCAATTGCGCAATTTACAAGAGGCGCAGAAGGAAATTGCATCCCAATTAAAGCATATTTCAGAACAAACATTGGGTTCTATTGCTCAATGGGCTACATCGCCTGTAATTAATCCGCCTACATCAATTGAATCAAATCCAGCACCAGTCTCTAAAAGAGGTCGCAAGCCGGGGGTGAAAAATAAACCGAAAACAGCAAAAGCGAAACCAGCTCCGAAACCAAAGGTAGTCAAGGCGAAACCTGTCATTAAAGCTAAACCCATGGCCGCACCTGCTAAAAGAGGCCCTAAGCCAAAGGCAAAGCCCCCTGTAGCTCAAACCACTAAGCCGGCAGCCAAACGCGGACCTAAGCCTAAAGTAAGCCTTGATACCGTTACAGATGACGGTTTACCTACTTTAAACAGGGTTTTAGAGGCTTATGCAAAATCATCAGGACCTCGTGGAAAAGTAGGGGAGATCAATTAAAATTTAACATGGCGAATTACCAGGTTTCTATCGATGATATTCGAATTTTTGCCTTTCACGGATTGTATCCTGAAGAGCGAATTTTAGGGAATTGGTATACCTTAGATGTAGTAGTTGAATCGGATTCAGAGCCTAATTTTTCGGATGATATAGCTAATACGATTGATTACTCGCATATTTTCGCCATTTGCAAAAGAGTAATGGCTAAACCGGTCGATTTATTAGAGACAGTCGCGGAGAATATTGCTAAGCAGATTCAAGCTGATCTTTCAACAGAAGTCTCTATTTTAGTGCAAATTTCTAAAGAAAACCCACCTATGGGTTTATCTAGTGGCAGAAGCACTGTCGTTTATCGCCTCGATTAATTTTCGTATAGTTTTATTGTGTAAATTTGGATTGAATAAACCTATTTTATGCGTCACCAAGTCACCATTAAAGATATTGCTAAACAGCTGGGAGTCTCAGTTGCGACCGTATCTAGGGCTTTACGTGATCTACCGGATATTCATCCAGATACGAAGAAAATGGTTTTGGATTTGGCCAAAGAGCTAGATTATCAACCTAATGTCCTCGCATCTAGTTTAGTTAAATCTAAGACCAAAACTTTAGGTTTAATTGTCCCAGACTTAGGTTATTATTTTTTTTCTACGGTGGTAAAAGCAGTAGAAGATGCCGCCATAGCGGCTGGATATTCTCTTTTAATTGCCCAAACTCAGGAATCATTTGAGCGAGAACTAACGAACATTCAGAACCTGTCTCGTTCACAAGTGGAGGGAATTATCATCTCCTTGTCTCGTGAGACAGTTAATTTTGATCATTTGACTCGCCTGCAAAGAAGGGGAATTCCCTTAGTGTTTTTCGACAGGGATAGTGACGAAATTGATGCCTCTAAGGTTATGGTGGATAATGAACAGTCTGCCTATGAGGCTGTGAAGCACCTGATTGAAAATGATTGTAAGCGCATTGCCTTCTTAGCTGGCCCTATAAATGTGTCAGTAAGTAATCAACGTCGATTAGGTTATTTGCGTGCTTTAGAAGAAGCGGGGATTCAGGCAGATGCTAATTTAATTATACATAGTGATTACTTCCAGGATTCAGCGATTTCAAAGACGCATCAGTTGATGAAGGAAGTAAATAGACCGGATGGAATTTTAGTCGTTTCTGATCGTTTAGCGATCGGTGTTTTAATTGCCTTGAGAGAGTTAAATATATCTGTTCCTGACGAGGTAAAAATGGTGAGTTTTAATAACGAACCTATTTGTTCTTTAATTTCGCCTACGATTTCTTCGATTTCACAACCTTTGGAAGAAATAGGACGATTATCTGTGGAATTATTGCTAGAACAGATCGAGCATAAAACCGATAATCCGGTCCCTAGAGTGGAAGTTTTAAAGACAAAATTGATCGTACGAGAATCTTCCGTGCAAAAAAAATAATCCCCTCATTTTAGCCTCATTTTTTTTGGAAAAATAGGTAGAATTTAAGATATTTGTTCTATTGAAAAATACTGCTTTTGGCGGTGTCATTCCCTTGAATCAAAACATTATTTATGTCATTACAAACCAATGTTATCCCTATCAACATCGAAGATGAAATGAAAGGGGCGTACATCGATTATTCGATGTCAGTAATTGTGTCTCGTGCGCTTCCAGATGTACGTGATGGGTTGAAACCAGTTCACAGAAGGGTATTATTCGGAATGGAGGAACTGGGGGTTAATTACAACAAATCCTACAAGAAATCTGCTCGTATTGTCGGGGAAGTACTCGGAAAGTATCACCCACACGGTGATTCATCTGTATATGATACGATGGTACGTATGGCCCAAGATTGGTCTTTACGTTATCCATTAGTGGATGGCCAAGGAAACTTTGGTTCCGTCGATGGTGATTCTCCTGCAGCGATGCGTTATACGGAGGCTCGTTTGAAGCGTATTGCGGATGAGTTGCTTTCTGATTTGAACAAAGAAACGGTTGATTTTCAACCGAACTTCGATGATTCCTTGGAAGAGCCCACGGTTTTACCTGCAAAAATTCCTAATCTATTATTGAACGGTACGTCAGGTATCGCAGTAGGTATGGCGACGAATATGGCGCCTCATAACCTAAACGAGGTGGTAGATGGAATTGCCGCGTATATTGATAACCGCGATATTACCATCCTTGAATTGATGCAATATATTAAGGCACCAGATTTCCCCACGGGAGGAACCATTTATGGTGTTCAAGGTATTCGCAATGCATTTGAGACAGGTAGAGGTCGTATTGTGGTTCGTGGTAACGCGACTTTTGATACGTCTAAAACAGGGAAAGAGCAGATCATTATTTCTGAAATTCCGTACATGGTTAACAAGGCGACACTAATTAAGCAATGTGCTGATTTAGTGAACGATAAGAGAATCGATGGTATTTCTGAGATTCGTGATGAGTCAGATCGTCAAGGAATGCGAATCGTTTTCGATTTGAAACGCGATGCGGTGGCGAATGTGGTATTGAATAACCTGTACAAGCATTCAGCTCTACAATCATCGTTCTCGGTGAATAACGTTGCTTTAGTGAAAGGTCGCCCGATGATGTTGAATCTAAAGGACTTGATTCATCACTTCGTAGAGCATAGAAATGAGATTATCGTACGTCGTACACAATACGATTTGCGTGAAGCACGTAAGCGTGCACATATTTTGGAAGGATTTATGATTGCGCTAGATAATCTAGATGCAGTGATTAAATTAATCCGTGAGTCGAAAGATCCGAATGCGGCTCAAGAAGGCTTAATGTCTAAATTCAACTTATCAGATCTTCAATCGAAGGCTATCCTGGAGATGCGTTTACAACGCTTAACCGGTATGGAGCGGGAGAAGATCATGAATGAGTTTGCGGAGATTATGAAGTTGATCGATGATTTGGAAGATATTTTGGCCAAACCTGATCGTCAACTACAGATTATCAAAGATGAATTAACAGACATGAAACAACGTTATGGCGATGAGCGTAGAACGCAAATCAACATGACGGACGAGGAATTCTCTGTGGAAGATATGATTGCGGATGATGAGATGTTAATCACTGTTTCTGCTCAAGGTTATATTAAGCGTACACCGATCTCAGAATACCGTTCTCAAACGAGAGGTGGCGTAGGATCTCGTGCCGTAGTGACGAAAGATGATGATTATACAGAGCATTTGTTCTCAGCGACGATGCACAACTGGTTATTGTTCTTCACTGAAAGAGGTAAATGTTTCTGGTTACGCGTTTACGCGGTTCCAGAGGGATCTAAAATTTCCAAAGGTCGTCCTATCCAAAACTTGATGAATATCGAAAATGGAGATACCATCAGAGCTGTTATCAACGTGAAGTCGATCACAGATCCGGATTACATTGATAATAACTTCATTGTGATGTGTACAGAAGATGGTACGATTAAGAAAACTTCCTTAGAAGCGTATTCTCGTCCTCGCCAAAACGGTATCATTGCAATTACTATTCGCGAAGGGGATCGATTATTAGACGTAGCCTTAACTAATGGCAATAACCAAATCGTTATTGCGACGAATACAGGTCGTTCTGTTCGTTTCGAAGAGACGCGTGTTCGCCCAATGGGACGTTCAGCAGCTGGTGTGAAAGGTATTTGGATCGACGAAAAGATTCCTACGGAGAAAGTAGTAGGAATGGTTTGCGTTTCTGATCCAGCGGTTCAGCAATTGCTAGTGGTTTCTGAGAAAGGTTTTGGAAAACGTTCTGAAGTAGAAGATTACCGTTTAACTAACCGCGGTGGTAAAGGGGTTAAAGCCTTGAATATCACGGAGAAAACAGGTAATTTAGTCGCTATCAAGGAAGTGAATGATAATAATGACTTGATGATTATAACCAAAGCGGGTATCTTAATCCGCTCTAGCGTTGCAGAATTGCGCGTGATGGGACGTAATACGCAGGGAGTTAAATTAATTCGTTTGAAAAATGAATCAGATGAGATTTCATCCGTAACCAAGATTGAAAAAGAGCCTGAACCAGAAGAGGTAGAGGTTTTAGACGGTGAGGATGTGGTTATTGTAGAAGGCGTAGAGTCATCTAACACAGAAACTGAAGCTCCAGAAGGAGGGGAGGAGAATACATCTGAAACATCAGAAGAAGTAACTGAAGAATAATTTTAATAGCCCGTACGTGAGTACGGGCTTTTTTTTAATTTAATATAACAATGAAAAAACTACTTTTATCCCTATTTACGGTGGCTTTGGCGATGAATGCTTCATTTGGCCAAGCAGAAAAAGCTTTAGTTGAAGCACAAAAGAAGAGCATCAACGAAGCAATGAAGAAATCTGACGAAGATGTCAAGAAAGCACCTACCAAAGCTAGATTATGGTTAACTCGCTCTCAAGCTTATTTAGACTTAGCCTTATTTCCTGACTCCACTTTTACCTTAACTAATCCAGAGGCTGCATTTCAAGCATTTGAATTTGCAAATGAGGCAACAAAATTAGATACAAAAGACGGTAAAAAAGGAACGGTTGCGAAAGAAGTAGACCAAATGATGGTAGAAAAGAAATTTTCTAATGCTTTCTTAAATATGGGTGTTATTAAGTACCAAGGTAAAGATTACCGGGGTTCACTTCGTTATATGGCTAAAGCATCTGAAGTGGCTCCTAATGATACTATTTCAGCCATGTATACGGGTGTAACTGCTCAATTATGTCACGAAGATAAAATTGCTATTGTGGCATATGAGAAGTATATGGCCATAGGAGGAAAGGATTTAGCCATTCTTTACGGTTTGTCTCAAATCTACAAAAGCAACAAGGATGAAGATAAATCATTGGCTATTATTGACAAAGCCATAGGTCTTTATCCTACAAACAAAGATTTAAAAGGGGAGAAGTTCAACATGTTAATCGCCTTTAATCGGGTTGATCAAGCAATCACCCAATTAACTAAAACTACGATTGACGATCCTAAGGATGGAATTTCTTGGTTAAACTTAGGTCTTTTATACGAAAATAGAGTTTCTGGTCTTACTGATGAAATTAGAAAGGTTCAAGACAAATTAACTAAAGTTCAAGAAGTGGATCGTCGATTAACGGCACAAAATGACCAAATATCTGCTTTCCAAGATGAAGTGAAGCGTACAAAAGCAAAGTTGAAGACAGCTACAACTCCGAAAGCTAAGGCATCTGTAAACAACCAAGTTGCGAGCCTTGAAACTAAGGTAAAAGAGTTATCGGATGTATTGAAAGGTATTCAAGAGGAGAAAGCTGCTGCAGCAAGTGCAGCAGGGGATGCGGCTGCAAACAAGGCTAGAATCGATGAATTATCAGCTAAAGTGAAGGAAATTCGGGCAACTTTGCCTAATTACTATTTAAAGGCTTTAGAAATTGATGCTACTAATTATGACGCATTATATCAAATGGGAGCTTATTACTATAATGATGCTCAAGAAATTAAGCGTCAAGTGAATGGTATGGATATGAATGAATACAAGAAGACTGGTAAGGATTTAGAAGCTAAACTAGCGGTTAAATACAACGAGGCTTTACCTTATTTCGAAAAAGGTTACCAATTGAAGAAAGACGAAGACTTGAAAGAAATCTTAAAGCAGGTATATCGCGAATTGAAAAACGAAGCGAAACTAGCTGAGCTAGAGAAATAAAAATAAGTCGCTAGTCAATTTAAAACAAGGAAAGGGCTGCATAGAAATAGGTGGCCCTTTTCTTACGCTTTATTTTTTATTTAACATAATATAAATTATATAACAAATCAGTAGCCAGTAATCAGCAGCCAGTAATCAGTAGCCAGTAGTCGGTAATCAGTATCCAGTAATCAGTAGTCGGTAATCAGTATCCAGTAATCAGTAGCTAGTAATCAGTAGTCGGTAATCAGTATGGTGCTTCATTTCTACTCTATAATCTATACTCTATACTCTATTTCCTGACTACTGTCTACTGTCTACTGGATACTGTCTTACTAACTACTGACGTGAAACGTCACCGTAAACTCCGTGTACGAATCCGGTACAGAAACCACCGAAATTTGGCCATTGTGCAATTGAATGATACGCTCAACCAAGGATAATCCAATGCCATATCCCTTAGAGGATGCCGTATTTTCGCCTCTAAAGAACGGTTGGAAAATATACGGTAAATCGTTCGCTGGAATGCCTTTTCCTTCGTTTTTAACGAAAATTTGAATGCTTTTGCCGGAATTCTTGAAGCTCACTTGGGCTGATTTTGTGGGGCTGAATTTGCAAGCATTTTCCATTAAATTCTTTAAGGCTGTTAAGATGAGTTTGTCATCTCCCTTTACTAGAAGCATTTCTTCATCTTCTGGCATGTGTTGCGTATCGATGCTGACCTTGTAGGCTGAATTTAACTTTTGGGTTAAACTTCTAGCTTCCCAAAGGATTTCATCAATTCTCCATTCATTAAACCCAGCCTGAGTATCTGTCAGGCTTAATTTGTTTAATTCTAATAAGGATTCAGTGATAGCCGCTAATTCTTGTGTGTCTTCTAGCACCGAACTGATCGTTTTTCTATAATCACTTGACTCTCTTTCTTTTAAAAGACTCACCTCTAGTTGAGACGAAATTTTAGTCAATGGATTTTTTAATTCGTGGGAAACGTTTGCAATAAATGTTTTTTGCAATTTAAAGGCGTTTTCAATGCGTTCTAGCAGTCGATTGACCGTAGACACCATCTTCCCTATTTCATCCTCAAAATCAGGCGATTTAAGGCGTTCTTCGAGACGTTTGGGTGATAGTTTATCAACTTGTTGGATTACTTCTGAAATTGGATTCACTGCTTGACCGGCAAAAAACCAGCCTGAAAGCACCACAATGAGGATAAATAAGAGAAATAAGGCAATTAGAATGTTCTTTAGATCTTTGGCATTCTCAGCCGAATATTGATCTACAGCACCGGCAAAAACGACCAAGCGACCTTGCGGCGTGGCAAAAACGGTTCCTAAGACCTCAATATCCTCTCTTTGGAAGTGGATTTCTTGTTTTTGGCGTACCTGTTTGATTAAATCCACATCGATATGCAAATTAATGCTGTCATGCGATGCATAAATACGCTCGTTACACAAATCATACACTAAAATACTCTCCCGGTACAGTAAATCGCGGTTTGTTTGCCCGATGATTCCCATTAGTTTGGAATCCACTTGGTTCACATTGACCAATAATTGGGCGGTTGTGTTTGCTTTTTGGCGTAAACGACTATAAAATTTGTCCTTGTAATTTTCTTGTGTGAAGATATAGATGACAAAATAGGATACGAATAAAATCGCAGATACGAGGTAGGTAAACTGGTAAGTCAGCCTGGATCTAATCTGCATAATTATTCGTTTTTAAGGATATAACCTCTTCCAAATTGCGTGTGAATCAATTTACTTGAAAAGCCTTTATCAACCTTTTTGCGTAAGTAATTGACATAGACTTCGATCAAATTCGAGCTATTTTCGTCCTCTACCTCCCATATATTCTCTGCGATTTGCGCCTTGGAGATGACCATCTCTTGGTTTCGAAGGAAGTATTCTAATAATTGAAATTCCTTCGAGGTTAAATTGATGGACTGTCCCGATCGAGTGACTAATTTACTGAGTAAATCCATCTCTAAATCAGCGAATTTGAGAACTTGGGCATCTAATTGAGTTTGTGAGGAGCGCTTTAATAAGGCTTTTATACGGGCCAAAAACTCTTTAAAATCAAAGGGTTTTCCTAAATAATCATCTGCTCCCGCTTCAAAACCAGTTAATTTATCATCTGTCGTACTCAAGGCGGTCAACATTAGTATGGGTGTTTGAATACCCTCTGCTCTTAATTGCTTGCAAAGTTCGATACCATTGATGCCTGGAATAATTATGTCTGATACAATCAGTGAATAACTGTTGCGAAGCGCTAATTGCTTCGCTATTGTGCCATCGTAGGCTACCTCTACCTCATAGTTGTTCTCTTCTAATCCTTGTTTCAGAGATTGAACGGTTTTAGGTTCGTCTTCTATGAGGAGTATTTTGATCATTTAAGAATAGAAATCAAGTCAGCAGGTGAATAATTAATCGACTTCAACACCTTATTATCAGCCGTACGGTAGACCTTCCAAACCCCATTCTCCTCCTTAATTTCCGCCTCCGTACCATCTTTATCTTGATAGAATTTCACGGTATATTCAGCCTCTTCTATTGAGCTACAAGCTTTAGACATATTAGAACGTTGAACTTCGTTGAATAATTCGACGAACTTTTCCCCCATTCCAAATTCTAATACAGCTCCTGATAATACATATTGTAAGTCACAAAGTGCATCAGCAATCTCTACAAGGTCGTTAGCTGCAATAGCTTCTTTCAATTCATCTAATTCTTCTGCTAATAGACTTACGCGTAAATTACAACGCTCGATAGCAGGAATAGAGGGTTGAGCCAATATAGGGGCTCCAAAAGTTTGGTGAAATTGCGCCACCTGGTTCAGCGAATCTAGTTTTTCCATATAAATCAATCATTCAATTTATTAAAATTAAGCAATTAATTGGGCTCAAACAATATGGGATAAAGGCTGAATTTTGAAAATACAATTGTGCACAAGTGTGGATAACTTGTGGATAACTTTTATGGAATTTGTGGATAAGTCTTTTATTGTTTACAATGGTTTACTTTCTGTGAAAGTTCCATCTGTATAAAAAATGATCACACGCTCAATTTTCTTCGCTAAGTGTACCGTAGAGGTTTGGGCTGCTATTGGAATTTGAGTTTTAGTACCAGTCTCCCTAGGCCGTCTGAGATTTGATTGTACGATCGTTTGTTCAGGTAAAATACTTGTAGGCGATTCTGAAGAGACTGGAATAGGGGCATCAAAAAGCGACGGAGTTACAGATGTGGGAGTGCTAAGCACTTTAGGTGCCGACACGGTAAGTGACAAATCACGTTTATCATCTAAAAGCTCTTCTGCTGGAATTTCAGGGAAGGCGATGAGAATCTTCTGAACGACATCTAAGCTAGGTTTATTTCTTCCTGAGAGAATGTGGGAGATACTACTACGGGGTATTCCTAAGGTATCTGCAAACTGAGAGGCACTTAGTTTCTTCGCCTGAATTAACAATTCTATTTTAGCACTTAGATTCATCTTTGTAAACATGATTAATGTACTACAAATTTAAACAATCTAATGTAATTTACAAATCACAATTAGATTACCTTGTTGTTCACAAAAGTGAAACGCAGTCAGAATGCAATGTTATCAGTTTACTTTTGTACAAACCCCCGATGGCTTTTTTGAAGTCTTTCTTCGACATACCTAATTGATCATAGATATCTTCTGCAGGGCTTTTATCGTGAAGATAAAGGACACCCTTATTATCTTTAATAGCTTGTAATACTTTCTCTACTTGTGCATCTAATCGAACCATTCCTATAGGTTCCAAACGTAAATCTAGTCGACCATCTTCGCGCAACTTCTCAATGTATACAAATGTACTTTGACCTAATATAACATTTGTAAATATCTCGTTTTTGAACAACATCCCTATTTTACAATTGTCAATCAAACATTTTATTCCTAAATCAGTGTATTCAAATGGAACAGCTTCTATCTTAGTTCCTGGTGCATAGCGTTCTTCCTCGTCTTCGATGAAAGCAGGAAAGAAGTTTTCAATTCTGGCAGAAGCGACTATGCGATCTGTTTGGGCATCTAAATAAATATATACTAAGTAGAATTTCCCTACGACCATTTTTTGATATTGTTGGCTAAAGGGAACAAATAAGTCCTTTGCTAAGCCCCATTCAAGGAATACACCCAAAGGAGTGACTGATTTCACTTCTAAATAAGCGAATTGCTTAATGGTAGCGTAGGGTTTTAAGGTAGTCGCAATGATTCGATCTTCCGAATCACGGTAAATGAATACATCGATTGATGAATCGATTTCATACGCTTCAGGTACGTATTGCAATGGTAATAGGATTTCATCCTCGTAACCATCTAAATATAGGCCAAATGGAACCTCTTTAACGATACGAAGGTGATTGTATTCACCAATTTTCAATTCATTTTCCATAAAAAAGCCCGGCTATGAACCGGGCATTATTTTTTGATATTTACTAAACGACTACGTTATTCTCTCTTAATGCTTGATTAAGTGATGTTTTTAAGTCAGTACTTTCTTTTCTTTTTCCAATAATTAAGGCACACGGAACGCCATAGGTACCCGCAGCGAAAGTCTTTTGGATACTTCCTGGTATTACTACCGAGTTTTCTGGCACATATCCAATGTATTCCACAGGCTCAGGGCCTGAAACATCAATAATCTTAGATGAGCCAGTAATAGTAACTCCAGCACCTAAAACGGCTCTTTTTCCGATATGTGCTCCTTCAACTACAATACAACGAGAGCCTATGAAGGCTCCATCTTCAATGATCACAGGTGAGGCCTGAGGTGGTTCTAATACACCACCGATTCCCACGCCACCGCTTAAGTGTACGTTTTTGCCGATTTGCGCACAAGATCCTACGGTAGCCCAAGTGTCTACCATGGTTCCTTCGTCTACATAAGCACCAATATTGATATAAGATGGCATCAGGATCGTTCCTTTAGCTAAGAAAGCGCCATAACGGGCGACTGCAGGAGGAACCACACGAACGCCTAATTCTTTATAGTTTGATTTCAAACGCATTTTATCGTGGTATTCGAAGATACCCACTTCCGAAACGGCCATTTGGCGAATAGGGAAATACATCACAATCGCTTTCTTCACCCATTCGTTCACTTGCCAGCTACCATCTGCCTTAGGTTCAGCGGTACGTAACTCCCCTTTATCTACAAAGTCTACGACTTTTTCAATTGCTTCTATGGTTTCAGCCTTCGAACGTAGTTCTGTGTTGTCCCATGCAGCTAAAATTATTTTTTCTAATGAATTCATAAAAATGATATGCAATAAATGAAGATGCAAATTAATCAAAAAAGCCTTGGCTTCCCGAGATCGGAGGAAATAAAATCCACGTCAGTTAAAGAATTAAGCAGAAAGTAGCCAAAATTCTGCCATAAATTTAACTTTAACTTTAATAAGTCATTTATCTGATTATTAATTAGTTATGGATTAACGCAAAATAATATTCGGAGTATTTGTGCTAGAAATTTAGCTAAAAAGACAAGTGACATTCTGTCACTCCCCTACCCCATCGACCTGGAGCAATATTTTCTCATACAAATATGCAAAAATAGTTTGAATAAAAAACGTATCCGTCCAGTTTTTGCATAAAATTTATATAATTAGCTATTGAGCTAAATTAAAATAACGTGATTTACTTTTGTAAAATAGGGCATTTAAACGTTTAAAAGGGTTTATTTAATCCTATTACTCTTGGAATAATACATTTAAAATGCTATATTTGATCTTTGTATGAAATCAAATTAATTTATTCAATGAAAAAAATTAAAGTTGCTATTAATGGTTTTGGTCGCATCGGTCGACTTACCTTCCGCCGTTTATTGGAAAAAGAAAATGTTGAAATCGTTGCTATAAACGATTTAACTGATAATGCTACTTTGGTACACCTACTAAAGTATGATTCAGTTCATGGTCGTTTTAATGGAACTGTTACATCTGATGCTGATAGCATTACTGTTAATGGCCACGTTATCAAAGCTTTTGCAGAGCGTGATCCTAAGTTATTACCTTGGGGTGCTTTAGGAATTGATGTGGTATTAGAATCAACTGGTCGTTTCATCGATCAAGATGGTGCTGGACAACACTTAACGGCTGGTGCTCGTAAAGTAATTATCTCCGCTCCTGCTAAGGGTGATATTCCTACTGTCGTTTTAGGTGTAAATGATGATACCTTAACAGATGAGATGACTATTATCTCTAATGCTTCCTGTACAACGAACTGTTTAGCTCCAATGGCTAAAGTATTAGATGATGCGTTTGGTATTGAAAAAGGATTTATGACAACTGTTCATGCTTACACGGCTGATCAGAACTTGCAAGATGCTCCACACTCAGATTTACGTCGTTCACGTGCAGCTGCTTATTCTATTATCCCTACATCTACAGGTGCTGCTAAAGCGGTAGGTTTAGTTTTACCTCATTTAAAAGGTAAATTAGATGGTAATGCGATGCGCGTTCCTACTCCAGATGGTTCTGTAACGGACTTTACGGTTGTTTTAAAGAGAGATGCTACTGTTGCTGAAATCAATGCTGCTTTAAAAGCTGCTGCAGATGGACCAATGAAAGGTATTTTAGAATATACGACTGACGAAATTGTTTCTATCGATATCATCGGTAACCAACACTCTTGTATCTTAGATTCTAAGTTAACTACTGCAATGGGTAACCTAGTTAAAGTGGTAGGTTGGTATGATAACGAATTTGGTTATTCTTCTCGTGCAGCTGATCTAATCGCTCGCGTAGGTTAATCTAACGTTTGATATAATTTGAAAAGCCTCTCAATGGAGAGGCTTTTTTTATTTCAAGTTTTTTGCTCTGAGGTAATTGATGTTAAATCCTTGTTCATGAAACATCTGTTCGAAGCGTGTCTTTATTCCATAATGATCTTCGTTCCATTCTGAACTATATAAGTCATTTGTCTTGACGTTAATTTCCCAGGCATTGTTTGCTAATGATTCCTCTGAAAATTCGAAGAATGGCAGTGAGTCAGTTTTCAAATGAAGGGTACCTCCTGGTTTTAAAATTTTCTTGTAGCGATTCAGGAAAGTATGGAAGGTCAATCGTCGCTTTTCATCCCGATCTCTTAAACGTGGGTCTGGGAAGGTAATCCAAATTTCATCTACTTCATTTTCGGCAAAGTGTGCTTCAATCTCTTGCATGTGAATTCGAAGAAATGCGGTATTGGATAATTCGAGCTCTCTAGCAGCTCGACCACCTTGTGCTAAACGATCTCCTTTGACATCAATTCCTACGAAATTCATTTCTGGGAATAGTTTACCTAATCCATTGGTGTATTCACCTCTCCCACACCCAAGTTCTAAAACTAGCCGATTCTCATTTTTAAAAAAATCTGATTTCCATTTGCCCTGAAGAACACCAAAAAGAGGTTTTGGTTCTTGAATCACATTGTCTAACTCTAAGGCAAGATTGTATTTGGCTGTTTTTCGTCTGCTCAATTTGAACGCTAATTAAAATGTAATCTCTCCGACTAAATAAGTGCTTCCGCAGATGAGAATTCCATCTGATGGATTTGCAAGTGATTTTGCTTTGGCTATGGCTTCATTGACGGAGAGGATTACCTCACCATGTAAATCTTTAGTTTTGGCTAATTTTTGAAGCTCTACTGCTTCGATGGCTCTAGGATTATTTGCTTGCGAAAAGAAATAAGTGGCATCTGAAGGGAATAGAGATAATACGGATTCGATATCTTTATCAGCGACCATGCCTAGAATGACAAAGAGGCGATCAAAATTCTCCTGACGTACTTGTATAAGGATTTCTGATATTCCACTTTTATTATGTCCCGTATCAGCAATCACCTTAGGATTTTCTCCCAAAATTTCCCAACGCCCTTGTAATCCCGTATTTAGTCTTGCATTCTCAATGCCAGCTTGAATTTTCATGCCCTCTAATGGAATCTGCGTTTGTATTTGCTCACACCAGGCAAGGACTCCCCTGATATTTTTTTGTTGGTATATGCCTCCATAGGGGCTGTTTATCTTCATGGAACCCCAAGTTGGACTGCCGAAGTTAAAATCCAAAGAAGAAATGATATCTGCAGCAAATTGAATGGGCGCCTGCATTTCGGCTGCTTTTACTAGAAAGACCTCTGAGGTTTCAGCCTGCTTTTCACTAATGGTAACCGGTGTTTTTGATTTTATGATACCCGCCTTTTCTGATGCTATTTTCTCTAAGGTATCGCCTAGTAAATCTTGGTGGTCAAAACTGATGTTGGTAATTAAACAGGTCAAAGGGGAAATGATATTTGTCGAATCCAATCGCCCACCCAAACCGGTTTCTATAATGGCATAATCAATTTTTTGCTCTTTGAAATACGAAAAGGCCATTATGACTGTCCATTCGAAGAATGAGGGACGTACTTTTTCGATTAAGTCCAAATGCTTGGAGACAAAGTCAGCGACCCATTCCTCTGCTATATCTAACCCATTAATTTTAATTCTTTCGGTGAATGATCTTAAATGGGGTGAGGTATATAAACCCACTTTATAACCGTGTTCTTGCAGGATAGAAGCCATAAAGTGAGACGAACTCCCTTTTCCATTAGTACCCGCGATATGCAAAGATTTAAATGAACGCTCTGGATGGTCCATTAGCTCACAAAGCGCTTCAATGTTTCCTAGGCCAGGTTTATAGGCTTTTGCTCCTTCTCGATGAAATACGGGAAGCTGAGCATATAAAAAGGAAATAGACTCTGAATAATTCATGGAATGCCTATCTTTCTCCTACTCGGAAGGTGATAGACCCGGTCGCTTCTTTCGGACTAGGTCCTGAAGAAGTTTTGATGAATTTAGACTTTTCAATGGCTCTTTTGTATTTCTGTGCCAAAGAATTAGAGAATGAATTCTCCGCAATCACTAATTTAATAATATTCCCGTCCTCATCGACCTTGATCGTGAATCGGATTAACCCCGTTTCACCAGTATCATCTTTTACGTTAGGACGATTAGCAATTCTCCAGCCGGCGATGTTGACAGATGAATTACCTGCGCCATCTCCGTTTCCGCCATTGCCAGCATAATTAGTTGAATTATTGATGGTCCCGTTTCGGCTGCCTTTATCCCCTATTTTACCAGCATCAGTTCCATTGGAATTACCTCCTGGATTTGGATTAGTCCCTCTTGTACCATTGCTGGTTGTTTTCTTCTTAAATAAAGCACCTTCATCGATTTTCTCTTCGGGTTCAGGTACCGGTTTTGTCGAAACAACAGCTGTCTTTTTCGTGTTTTCAGAAATACTGACTGGACTTTTTACCACCGATGAAATAACGGTTTCTTTAGAGCTAGGGGTTGGTTTTGCTTTGCTTACGGAAGCCACTTCGGTTTCTTTCTCTGCAGGTTGGGATTCCTCATTATTGGGTAGATCACTAGCCTGATTAAAGGACTGCACATTTCCACCCCCTTCATCATCTGTACCATAATTCACTTGAAAACCAGGTTCAGGTAATTCAAGCTTCATTTCTTCCGCTGACCATACTTTCGCATACCAAAACAATAAGAACAACAAACCTTGAATCACTAGCGTGATCGCTAATGCCTTCCGTTGGTTTTTTCGTTCTAAATTCTTTTGTTCGATTGTATTCGTCATTGAATTAAAGGGCTTTATACACCCAAATATCTATCTTTTTCGATTCTTTTAATTCCAATGCTTTAGCATACCCTGCATCCATTGAACTTTCTGATCCTAAACTAATACGATAGAATTTAGTCTTTTCATTTTTGAGAATGATCTCTGCTTGTTCAAAACCACGTGATTTTAATTCTTTTAACCCTTTTTCAGCTTGTGTTAAAGATTGGAAACTGGCAGCCACTAAATAAATCACCTCCGCATGCACTAGCTTCTCCTTTTCTACTACTACTACTGGTGCAGGAAGAGTTTTAATCGTATCTGCTAATGGTACAACAACGGCTGCAACAGGAATCACCTTCTTCTCTATCTTAATGGGATTTAAAGAGCTTTGCGATTGATTAGTTGGAGGGGCAGTTAAGAAAAAGGCACCGAGTCCTCCTAGTATAAAGGCTATAAAAGCATATACATAGATGGATCTAGACAATTGTAGCGGTTTAATTTCCTCTAGTGTTATTTCTGGTAAATCTTCAGCAATAGGTGCTGAAATTAGCTCAGGTTTCTTCTCCTTTATAACAATATACCCTAGCCCTACAGGGAAAAGTCCAAAAACAGCTAAATCAGCATTAAAATCTGGGTTAGGAGAAAATGAAATACGATTTTCTTGAATTAAGGTAAACGAACCTAAGACTCCTATTGTTAAAACACCCTGTGATACAAGTAGTGATTTTAATTCTTTACTTATGTTAGCAATTTCTACAGCTGCCTCTTTTTGCTTAATTGACTTCTTCCTAGCCCATTCAGTGCTTAAGAATCGATCATCTGTTTTCAGTTTTTCGTTGAAGGCAACAAATTTTTTCTTAGGATGAATTTTTCCTTCTTTTTCATTAAATGAAAAGCCCTGTGCATTGACTACAAAACCCCCAAAATTAGGGATTATCACACATTCGTGCTCGTATAGTAAGTGCTCAAGAAAGGTATAAAATTCGGTCATTTTTAAAATGAATATGCGAGAGTTGCTGTAAAGTTAAAACCTTGCGTCGGATAAAATAAATATCGCTGGTAATTTTTTCCGAGGATATTATTAGCGGATAAACTGGCAGTGAATTTCTCTGTAATGGCATATTCTCCCTTTACATTGATATCTACGATGTTATCTAGCGTGCTTGCCTTTTGAGTTCTTGGATTAAAGCCATATAATCCGCCTACAAAGTAAATTTCAGGTAATACCTTTAATTTAGGTAGGACATTAATGGTGTTTCTCCAGGCGATTTGAATATTAGGTCGGTGGTAGGCGTACAATAGATTCCCTAAATTTCCATAATTCGTATAATCTACCTGCAAATCGGTTTGAACCTTATCAGAAATAGACATTTTGAAGTTGGCTTGCATTTGTAAGACAGAAACGGCCCCGTCGGCATTGGAATATAGAATATCAAATTGGGATAAGTCTGCTGCAGAGGCTGTAAAGAAGGCCATTTTAGCATATTCACCATAGGATGCTTTCAATTCGTAATGTACATTACGCTCGTTGCTACCCGTTAAACCTCCCGAAAGCATCCATTTTTGTTGGGTATTTTGTAAACCGATGGATTGTGATAGCCAGGGGTTTACTACTAAACTGCTGCTGTAGGAATTAAACTGTGTATTACCCTCAAAACCAGCAAATAAGCGAATAAAGTCATTTGCTATGAATCGAACATGTACTTTAGGGTAAATTCTTAGCTCTTCATCTTGTATGGCATTTATACCTGCTTCTAAAATCAAGCGGGGTAAAATATCATACGAGATACTTGGCTGTAAACGGAAGAAATTTCGGTTGATAGATGTGTTACTAGTGAAGTTTGAAAGTGTGGCATCTGCGTTTACGCGCAATGAAAGTCCGTCAGAAATAGCGTAAGATGATTTAATATAACTGGAAGACATCCATTCTTTAGGAGCTAAATTCCCGGCTAATGAAGAAAATTCGGTTCCTGCTTGATAGCTAAACTTTTTACCTTCCGTTGCGCTGAAGATGTCACCATTGAATTTTAGTAAGTTATAATTTATACCAAAGGCATCTATATTTGCAGGGATGACGATGACATCCTTAATGCCATAAAAATTAGTTGCGGTGCGACGGTAGTCTATCGAAGCTTTTAATAAAGCTTTTGACCAAAGTGACTGCGAGTATACTTTGACTTCATTTTCGGAACGACTTGAAAAAGCATTTCCAGTGGGTCCCATGGAATTAGCATCATGGTTAATATACAATCCTCTTGATTCTTTTTCGGTGGGATTATAGCCAAAATGTCCATTCAATAAAGTGTGGCCATAATTTCCAGCACCAATTTTAATCGAGTTTTTTGCTTTAGATCCAAAAGGGGATTTTAACTCCTCTCCTGTCCGAGGTCCAATTACGTTAGTTTGGATACTGGGCAAAACGAGTGATTGTGGCTTAGCAACATCAAAATTAAAATCTACTTTATGATCTTTGCTATAATCAGGAACTTCATTTAATGCTTCAAATGTACGGCTCATCGCAGGCTGTACTTCTATTTTACGCACCTTTTGCGTGACAAACTCTTCATTTTGAATGGACCCCTCCTTCTTCTGTTGACCATTGCTAAAGATGGAAATCAGACTAAAAGAGGATGCTATAACGATCTTAGATGTGAATCTCATATTCATTATTTAGGGAAATAGGTTTTCATTAAGGTTTTAGCAGCATCAACGCTTTCTTTATCCTCTGAATTATCAATAATAGATTTTAAGGTGGCCTTAGCTTGGGCAAGATTTTTAAGCTCAAACAAATTTTTAGCTAAAATTAAATAGGCTTTTCCTAAGGTAGCATCTGCCACTTCGGCAAATTCATTTCTGAATTTCTCCAAAATCATCTCATTCGATGTTGCATAATTGCCCTTTGCATTATTTAATTGAATAATATCAAGGAATAATAAAGCTGATTGTTCTATTCCGTCAGCTTCTTTTGTAGCAGACGCGTGGTATTCCTGGTAGGCAATTAGAGCAGAATCTAATTCAGTTAATTTAAGATAGGATTCAAGGATGCGTTTATTCGAACGAATAATGACCGTTGAATCCACTCCTTTTTCCTTTAATAATCGGTAGTGAACAATAGCATTCCGATAAGCTGCTGAATCAAATTCGATATCAGCAACCTTCGTGATAACGGAATTTAAAGATGGATGAACGTTTTGTTCAATCACCTTTTTGTAAAATTCAAAAGCTAGTGCCTTATTATTAGACCGATTCGCTGCATCAGCTATTAAGTAGGTTACTTCGCTAACACGTTCATCAGCAGGGAAATGTGCTATGAAATTTTTCAAAGGCTCGATAGCCTTATCGTATTTTTCACCTAAATAAATTCCTTTAGCCGCTTGGTATTCTAAATCGGTCTTTTCTTCATCATTTAGGCTGCCATTTTGGTACATATTTAAATAAGCAGTCATTTCCTCTGGACGTCCTACCCCATTTAACTCTTCCTGAAGACCCGCCACGGCATCTTTTGCAAAAGCTTCTTTCGCGTACTTTTCGATGACCACCTTATAATCCGTAATGGCTTTCTCCGGCTGCTTCGAATTCGAATAGGATTGCGCTCTTTTTAAGATAGATTCTGCGTAATAGGGACTATTAGGTTGATTTATTATCAAATCGGTGAATCCTGCGATTGCCTCAGTATATTTACCCGCACGAAAGGAGATTAGATTTTCTTGAAAACTAGCGTCATCACCAAACTTCGTATTAGGAAACGACTTCTTTAAGGCTTGAAAGGTTGCTTTTGCTTCTGCATCCCGCTCTAAGTAAACTAGCGTGATCCCTTTTTGATACATCGCATAATCCTTCTCCGTTTTTACATTTTCTATCGCTTGATTATAATAAGTTAATGCTTCGCTATAATTCTTAGCTACTAAATAGGTGTCTGCTAGACGAAGAAGTGCATTTGCATTGGCTTTTCCGGATGGATTTACCTTCAATTGGTCTACGTAAGTCTTGAAATAGGTATTCGCATTAGTGAATTCTTTTACTGAGAAATAGGCATAGGCAATACCAATACGGTTTCTTTGTAGGAAATCTGCTGAGTGTTTGCCTGTTAATAAAGGCTTGTACACCTGAATAGCGGCATCGAAATCTTTTAATTGAGAAAGACACTCTGCTTTTCCGAAAGAGGCTTCATCCATTAGGTTTTGATTAGCCGCTTGTGCGATGGCTTGGTCGAAAAAGCTAAGGGCTTCTTTGTATTGCTCCTGGTTGTACGCCTTTATTCCTAAATTATAGGTAAGCGTTTGATAGGCTACCTTCATTTCATCTGAAATCGAAATGCCCGATTTCATCAAAGCCGTTGCTGGTTGCAAAGAGGATAATTTTAAAAAGGCATCGGCGGCGAAACTTTGGTAAGCAGCCGTAAATGAACTACTAGCATATTTTTTTCCAAATTGTTCAATAGCTTTTAATCCTTCTAACCACTTTCCTAAATCGATGGAAATGCTAATGGATTTAAATTGAGCCTCTTCTTGCTGATTCAAATCAAAAACTAAAGCTCCTGATTGATTGAATGCCGTAGCAGCATCCGATTTTTTTCCTAGCTTTAATAAGGCTAAACCTTGAAGATAAAAGGCTTTTTGGCCTAAAGAATCATTTTTTAATAATCCCGTAATCGATTGAATAACATCCTCGTATTTATCAATTGAATAAAGTGCAAATCCCTTTTTATAGGTCGCAGCCTCATTTTTATGGACTGTCAAGTAATCGCCAAAGCTTTTTGCTGCCTTCGCATACAATCCTTTTTTAAATTGAACTTCGGCCACTAATAAGGCTAAATCAGGGTGTGTGGAGATAATAGGCTCCGCATACTTTAATAGTTCATCCCATTGGGCAGTTTGCTGATAGGAAGAGATTAACCAATAAGGTAAGTCTTTGCGGAATTTAGAATGACCGTTTGACTTCTTAAAATCAGCAATGGCTTCCAGGTAATTCTTTTGTTGGTAATGAATCACACCCGCATAATAAGCTGCAGAAAAGGCATATTCTTCATCTGGGTCCGTCTTTACTTCATTGAAAAGAGCTAAAGCATTATCGAAGTCTTTTGTCTCAAAATAGGCCACTCCTAATTTATAACGCGCTTCTACGTTGCCTAATGAAGAACTTTCTAAGTAACGAATCGCTTTCGCGTAATTAGCTATATCATAGAAATACAATCCAATTCTTCTGAAAAGTAAATTACTTTGTGGGCTATTCGGGTGGTTCAGATTGAAATGATAACCTAAAACATCAATCTCGGGTTGATTTAAATAAAGAGAACATAAGACCTGGTAGTATTCAGCTAAAATTACTTCGTTTTTAGTCGGATCAGATTGCCTGCTTAAGTAGTTTGCGAACTCCTCGCGCGCTGCTACATAGTTTGCGGCATCGAAATATTCTTTTCCTTGATTAAAATGAATCTGATTACTCTCAAAGGCCAAAGACTGTTGAGCGAAAGACGAGAAATGAAGGGATAAAAAGAGGACGAGGCAGTAAAAGGATGATCTAAATACCATAGGTTTATTGTCAATTATCACGACTAAACAATAATACGATTTTTATGTCAAATAATTGTTTAGAGATTTAGAATTATTTGGAAAAAAATAGCACATGTTAGACTATACGGCTGATTTTTATAATTTTACTAAAATCTATTTCTCAACAAAAATATATATGAATTTAAAACTAGTATTATTCGGTGTTTTACTGTCGTTCTGCAGTTTAGCAGTACCCATCAAGCACGAGATCAGGATGTCAGAGCCTTTTTCTCATTATTTTGAAATAAAAACGACAGTAGATGTCAGCAAAGAAATCAATTTTGTCGATCTAAAAATGGCTGCCTGGACACCAGGATCCTATTTAATTCGGGAATTTGCTAAAAATGTAGAGTCTGTTTCGGTGGAATCCGCTGGCCAAAAAATCACCATTTCTAAAATAAACAAAAATACATGGCGTGTTTCTCTGAGCCCAGGTCTCAAGCAAGTTTCTGTTAATTACCGAGTCTATGCCTACGAAATGTCTGTTCGCACGTCTTTTCTAGATGACGCACATGGTTACATAAATCCAGCCAGCGTGTTGATGTTTGCACCTAAGTTTGCTGCATTACCTCAGGAATTAAGTATTATTCCGTACAAAGACTTTAAAAAGGTGTCGACCGCGATGAAAAATGTAGGCGGCTTCAATTATGTGGCTAAGAACCTAGATGAGTTGATAGACTCCCCTATTGAGATTGGGAATCACAAGGTTTGGGACTTTAAAGTGAACAATATTCCTCATCAAATAGCCTTTTATGGCCCAGCGAAAGTCGATTCAGTCAAATTCCTAGCTGATGTAAAAAAGATGGCTGAAGAGGCTCAGAAAGTGGTAGGAGAACATCCATGTGATCATTATTTGTTCATCATACATAATTTAAATCGGGGCGGCGGCGGTCTAGAGCACTTGTATTCAACGACTTGTCAGGTAACGCGTTCTGGATATGAAAGTGTGAAAGGATACCAAGGGATTATGAATTTATTAGCGCATGAATATTTCCATTTGTGGAATGTGAAGCGTATTCGTCCCAAAGCTTTAGGGCCATTTGACTATGAAAATGAGAATTACACGCATAATTTATGGTTATCAGAAGGAATTACGAGCTATTATGCGGATGTGATCAATCAACGCACGGGAATGGTTTCTACGGCGGATTATATCAAGGGTTTAGGGGATGAAATCGCAGGTGTTGAAAATACACCGGGAAATCAAGTGGAATCAGCAGCTGAAGCTAGTTGGGATGCTTGGATTAAATATTACCGCCCTAATGAGAATTCCCGTAACTCTAGCGTTTCTTATTACGACAAAGGCTCTATTTTAGGTGGTGTATTAAATATGTGGATCATTCAGCAAACGAAGGGTGCTAAATGTTTAGATGATGTATTTAAGCTGTTGTACCAAACCTATTATTTAAAAGCAGGTCGTGGTTTTACCGATGCAGAATTAGAAGATGCCTTCTCTAAAGTGGCCGGAGTTTCCGCTGCGGATTTCTTTAAGACGCATATTTATGGAGTGAAGACTCCTGCTTATTCGAGTATATTTAAGGCTTTTGGCTATCAATTCACAGATGCGAACTTAGCGAAATCAATTCCTTATGTAGGGGTTTCTATCTCAGCAGGTCGCGTAATCTCAATTTATAAAGGTGGAGCAGCCTATATGGCTGGATTAAATGTAGGTGATGAGATACTTAAAGTCAACAACGCTGATTTTCCAGGAATCGATAAGTTATTAGCTGATAAGAAACCTGGGGATTCCTTAGTGTTTTCGGTAAAAAGAGATGGAATGGAACGTACTTTCTTAGTGGCGGTGCAACAAACGCCTTTGAAAGCATTTGCTATTGAATCCGATGCTAATCCGACAGAGGCGCAATTGAAATTACGCCATAAATGGTTAGGAGGCAATTAATCTATGTTTTTTGCCATTTCGGCATACATATTTTTAAAGGTCTGTAGGACAAAGTCTTGATAAGAGGAGCTGGATACCAGCTCCTCTATTTCTTTTAGGGAAGAAAAATCCATTACAGAATACTTGTAGCTCTGCTCCAGTTGTGGAGTTTCGAACTTCACGATATACTTCGAATTCCACTCAAAAAGTGAGATTCGCATCTGCGGATGGATTATTTCTTTGATAAAATGCATTAGTCTTGAATGATTTTAACGCTTTGGATTTTATCTCCTTCACGTACTAAATCGATCACTTCTACTCCTTCTACTACCTTACCAAAACACGTGTGCTTACGATCTAAGTGAGCCGTATTATTACGTGAGTGGCAAATAAAGAATTGTGAACCACCTGTATTCGGTCCACGGTGTGCCATCGATAAAACGCCACGATCGTGGTATTGGTTATCTCCAGTTAATTCGCAAGGAATAGTATATCCCGGTCCTCCTGCTCCAGTTCCTTCTGGGCAACCTCCTTGGATAACAAAATCGTTAATTACTCGGTGAAAAGAAATACCATCATAAAAGCCTTTTTCAGCTAAGTCGATGAAATTTTTCACATGGATAGGTGTATCCTCTGTATAGAATTCAATATTCATTAACCCTTTATCGGTTAACATTTCTGCGTATGCCATAATTTTACATTTAATTAAGCTACAAAGATGCGAATGAAATTTGAATTATTTAAATTGTACTTTCTTTCGGAACATGAAATACCTGATAATTTTTATTACCTCTATTGTACTTTTTGCTTGTAGTAACGCATCGGAAGATGAAAAGCGAGAAGCATCGGCTTTCTTTTTACGCGGTAATGCGAAATGGAAGGAAAAAGAGTACCATGAAGCGATTAAATGGTATACGGAAGCCATCGGAAAGCAACCTGATTTCTCAGATGCGTATTATAACCGGGGCTTAATTTACCAAACCTTAGAAAAAAATGAAGAGGCCTTAGCGGACTTTTCGAAAGCAATTGAATTAGATCCGAAATTCGCTCCTGCCCTCTTTAAAAAGGCTGAAATGCTGCAAACCATGGAGCGTTTCGATGAGGCTTTGCCTTCCGCTCAATTATTAGTGAAATCTTTCCCAGATTCAGCGGCTAATTGGACGCTTCAAGGTGATATTCTTTTGCAAAAAGAGGATTTATCGGGGTCTCTGGCTTCTTATGAACGTTCTTTGTCCCTCGATTCTACTTCGGTAGAAACACTGATCAATAAGGGCGTAGTCATGCAAGAGATGAATGATATCGATTTAGCGGAAGCGGTCTTTAAAAAGGCTTTAGCTACCGGGAAATATACCGATTTACTTTATAATAATTTAGGATATCTAGCCATACAGCGAATGCAATGGGATTTAGCAGCTTCTTATGTGAAGAAGGCTTTAGAAAAAGATCCTAAAAATGAGTTGTATTTAAAGAATTGGGCCAAAATTCAGGCCAAATCAAGCCTTAAATAAAGCCATATACCTTTTCAATTCCTCCGCGTTTTCGACTGAATTCGTATGAATTTCTAAAAGTGCTGGGCCTTTGTTTTTGAAAAAGGCATCTAGCTTTAAATCGGAGGTTTTGCTGGCTGAGAAATAGCTAATTTTAGCGTCTTTAGCCGTATTTTCTGCCGTAAAACCTTGTTCGGTTTCCATAAATTCAGTCAATTCCGGTAAATCTTTTGCCCCATCTAGGTTTCGGAAGATACCTCCACCCCCATTATTTAAGACAATAATCCGTAAGTTAGCGGGTAGGTATTTATTCCAAAGCGCATTGCGATCGTATTGAAACGCCACGTCTCCTATAATGGAAATACATAATTTATCTGTTTTTTGGGCTGCTCCTACGGCCGTACTCAAACATCCATCAATACCGCTTGTGCCTCTATTTGCAAAGACCTCCGTTGTATTGAATTTTGCCAAAGTCCAATTAATGTATCTGACTGCTAATGAGTTAGCTACATGAACTTCCGCTGATTCTTGCTCAATCGCCTCTGTAATTTGGTTGTACAAATGAATCTCGGTCCAATTTGGTTGGGCAAAATAATCAGCCTGCAGCGTTGCTATTTTAGTTGAATTCCAAACATTCCAGTTTTTTTGTTTCCACTCCACCCCTTCAATAAATGACGACGCATTCGTATTTATGATATGACTTAAACAAAGAAATGGATCAGGTCTACCGATTGGATTCGGGTGGATTAGCCAAGATTGTTTAGGCTTGTTAGAACGCAAAAATTGCTTAATTCGTTTAGAAACAAAGGATTTTCCGAAGTGAATGTGCAAGTCTGGTTGTAAGGCTGGCCATAAAGACTCGTCCGCTAAAAGTAAATCATGAGCGATGGTACTGCCACAATTCGAGGTTGCATCCCCTATAACTGGAATCCCGTAAGCAGATAAAGTTTCGAAGATCGAATTGTCTTCCATTTGACCTACGGTCACGAGAATTTTCTCTGCTTTAGTGATTTCTTGGTTGAAATAAGAAAAGTCAACTTTATTCTTTGTGCTTTGTGCTTTTTGCTTTGACAGGTTTTGTGGCAGGGAAAAAGTCTCACTTTTTTCCAAGACAAAACCGGGTTCAGGATAAAACGGCTCCCTAATCGGCACATTAATCTGCACTGGTCCTCTTGGTTCCGCTAAGGCTGTCGAAGGTGCTAAAGAGCAATCATCCGTTTCGAAATCAAAAAAGGCTTTGGAATGATTTCCGTACAGGTTTTCTTGGTAAATTGTTTGGCCATCCCATTGTCCAATCCATTCTTTCGGACGGTCTGCCGTTAAAATGATAAGTGGAACTTCTTGAAAGAAGGCTTCTAGGACGGCTGGCGCAAAGTTTACACCAGCAGAGCCTGAGGTACAGCAAAGAATAACCGGGCGATCTTTCTTAAGAGCGATTCCTAAGCCAAAAAATCCAGCTGAGCGTTCGTCCGAGACGGAATAGCAAGTAAACCCACCGTGACGCGTTAAGGCGATCATTAAGGGAGCATTTCTAGATCCTGGGCAAATAATAGCCTCATTTACACCTTGTTGGTATAAAGAGTCTACGAGTTCGATGATGCCTTTAGGAAATGCCATAGCAAAAAAAAGCCTCGTAAGAGGCTTTTTACAACTTATCCAAGATATGTTTTTAGAGCTTTGCTTCGAGAAGTGTGTCGTAAACGACGGATCGCTTTCTCTTTAATTTGTCTCACACGCTCGCGAGTTAAATTAAATTTCTCACCGATCTCTTCTAAAGTCATCGCATGTTCGCCATTTAAGCCAAAATACAAGGTAACCACATCAGCCTCCCGTTGAGTTAAGGTAGAAAGCGCCCGTTGTACTTCACGACGAAGTGAATCGTTAATCAAACCAGAATCTGGTTTGTCCTCAGAATCATTCTCTAATACGTCTAAAAGTGAGTTTTCTTCACCTTGAACGAATGGAGCATCCATAGAAACGTGACGACCTGAAATTTTCAAGGTGTCTACCACTTCTCCAGTTGAAATTTCTAAAACTTCTGCTAATTCTTCAGGAGATGGCTCACGCTCGAATTTTTGCTCTAATTCAGAGAAAGTTTTTGAAATTTTATTCAAAGAACCTACTCTATTTAAAGGCAAACGTACGATACGAGATTGCTCTGCTAAAGCTTGAAGGATCGATTGACGAATCCACCAAACAGCATATGAAATGAATTTAAAACCACGAGTTTCATCAAAACGTTGTGCTGCTTTGATCAAACCTAAATTTCCTTCGTTAATTAAGTCACCTAAGCTAAGACCTTGGTTTTGGTATTGTTTTGCAACGGATACCACGAAACGAAGGTTTGCTTTCGTTAAACGCTCTAAAGACAATTGATCCCCTTCGCGAATTTTCTGCGCGAGGATTACCTCTTCATCCGGAGTCAATAAATCGACTTTACCGATCTCTTGAAGGTATTTGTCTAGAGATTGACTTTCCCTGTTGGTAATTTGTTTGCTAATTTTTAGCTGTCTCATAAGATCTTACAACAGAATGAATGAGTCGCCCACCGAAGCAGACGACTCAGGATATACTAATATTATTCAGCTGAAGCTGCTGGAGCCTCTGGTTTTTCAGGCTTAGGTAAAAGAACCTTAGCAGATAAACGGAATTTACCCGTTTTCTTATCTACCTCGACTAATTGAACCCGTACTTTATCTCCTTCTTTGAAAACACCGTCCATTGTGTCGATGCGATCCCATGAAATCTCAGAGATATGTAATAAACCATCTTTACCCGGTAAAAATTCCACAAAAGCTCCGAATGCTTGAATATTCTTCACTTTCCCTTCGTAAATCTCTCCTACCTCTGGTAATGTTACGATTCCACGTACCATGCTGACCGCTTTCGCCATCGCATCTCCGTTAGCAGAGAAGATACTTACGTATCCACCATCTTCTTTTTCTTCGATCGTAACAGTTGCTCCTGATTGCTTTTGAATATCTTGAACTACTTTACCACCTGGTCCGATTACCGATCCGATTTGGTCTTTCATAATCTTGATAACCGTAGCACGTGGAGTTTGAGGTTTGAAATCTTCTCTAACGGCTGGCATCGCTTTCTTCATCTCATTTAAGATGTGTAAACGACCTTCTTTCGCTTGAGTTAAAGCTTCCGCTAAAACCTCGTAAGATAAACCTTGTACTTTGATGTCCATTTGGCAAGCTGTGATACCATTTTCAGTACCCGTTACCTTAAAGTCCATATCACCTAAGTGATCTTCATCACCTAAGATATCAGATAATACAGCGTATTTACCTGTTTTAGCATCAGAAATTAATCCCATTGCGATACCTGAAACGGGCGCTTTGATTTTTACACCTGCGTCCATTAAGGCCAAAGTACCCGCACAAACTGTCGCCATCGAAGACGAACCATTTGATTCTAAGATATCAGAAACGATACGTAAAGTATAGGGGAAGTCTTCCATTTTAGGTAAAACCTTCTTAATCGCACGCATCGCTAAGTTTCCGTGACCTACTTCGCGACGTCCTACTCCACGGTTAGGTTTTACCTCACCTGTAGAGAAGCCTGGGAAGTTATAGTGCAACATAAATTTGTTGTACCCTTGTGTCATCGCTTGGTCGATAATTTGCTCATCCATTTTTGTACCTAATGTAACGGTAGTTAAGGATTGAGTTTCACCACGAGTGAAAACAGACGAACCATGTGGCGTAGGTAAATAATCTACTTCACACGTGATTTGACGGATTTCATTCAATTTACGACCATCTAAACGGTAGCGCTCTTGCAATACTAATTGACGAGCAGCTTCTTTTTCGATATCGTGTAAATATACTTTCGCTAATGAAAGATTTACGGTATGATCTTCTGGTAAGGTAGCTATAAATTCGTCTACGATTGCCTTGAAACCAGCTTTACGCTCGTCTTTCTTCGGATTAGCCAACTTAGCTACGGCTAAGTATTTCTCGTAATAGTTTTTCCACAATTCTGCACGTAACTCTTCGTTATGTGTTTCGTGGCTATAAATGCGCTTTTCTGTTTTACCACAGGCGATGGTTAATTCATTCAATGCAGTACACTGAATTTTAATCGCCTCGTGAGCAATACGTAAAGCCTCTAGCATTTCGGTTTCAGAAACTTCGTCTCCTTCACCTTCTACCATTAAAATATCGTTTGCGTTTGCAGCAACTAATAATTCTAAGGAAGCTCCAGCTAATTCGCTTACGCTTGGGTTTACTTTATATACACCGTTGATTTTAGCTACACGGACTTCAGAGATAGGTCCGTTGAATGGAATATCAGATACGGCCAAAGCTGCAGCTGCAGCTAAACCGACAAATGCATCTGGTAATACTTCAGCATCTGCTGATATCAAGTTAATTAATACTTGAACATCTGCATGGTAATCATCTGGGAAAGTAGGGCGCAATGCGCGGTCTACTAAACGAGAGATCAAAATTTCATAATCAGAAAGGCGCGCCTCTCTTTTTAAGAAACTTCCTGGGATACGTCCATTGGACGCAAATTTTTCTTGATAATCTACTGATAAAGGAAGGAAATCAACTCCTTCTTTGGCCTCTTTGTTAGCCACTACAGTAGCTAACAACATCATATTTCCTGATCTTATAACGACTGCTCCGTCTGCTTGCTTGGCTAACTTGCCAGTTTCAATCGAGACTTCTTTGCCGTCTGGCATTGAAATATGCTTTGTAATGATGTTAAATGACATACGATTTTGAATAAATTTCACGCAACCTCGCGTGATTTAAGATTTGTTTGAACGTTTCAAACGTTTACAGCGGGAGAATAAAATAGGGCTCCAATGAAATGGAGCCCTGTTATTCTTATTTACGAATACCTAATTCTAGAATGATCGCACGGTAACGTGTGATATCAGTACGAGTTAAGTAATCTAGTAAGCTACGACGCTTACCTACTAATTTCAAAAGTCCTAAGCGTGTGCTGTGGTCTTTCTTGTTTTTCTTTAAGTGCTCAGTCAGATAGTTGATTCTGTACGTGAATAACGCAATTTGCGATTCAGAAGAACCAGTATCGATTTTAGACTTTGCTTTCCCTTTTGTTTCGAAAATTTCTTGTTTTTTCTCAGGTGACAAATACATCTTTTACCAGTTTAAGTTTTAAATAATTATTGAATTTGCAAAAGTACAATTTTATTGTCTAATAAACAAATGTTCTAGGCGTCTGTTTTGACTCCACTTACCTTGTTTTTCAGTCGGTCCCAAATCACCTTATAGAAGTCCGTTTCAAACAAACGAGAATCTGCTAAAGCGATCTTCAAGAAGTAGGCGCCTATTAATGCTAGGATGGCATTAGCGAGCCATGCTCCTACTTGGTGGATTAAGGCACCTTCTTTGGCCATTTTATCCCCCTGTTGTGTCAAAATATAAAGCAATATAAAGAAGGAAACCGCTACCACTACCGGCACTCCGAATCCGCCTTTCTTAATAATAGCTCCCAAAGGCGCCCCAATCAGGAACATCACTAAAATGGCAATCGCATTCGTGAACTTGTGGTGCCACTCCAGATTCGTCTTGTTTAATTTTGTTTCATAATCCTCTAAAATGACTCTATTCGTTTCACCTGAGGTAATCATGTTTTTCGCCTGTTGAGCTGCTAAATCGAATGGAACGGGGCTTTTTTTAGCTAATTCCTTCTTTAGACGAGGTTTGATCCAATCCGTATTATTAAAGAAGGATAAGGTTTTCTTTACCGGCGTTACATAGTATAAGAAATTGGCGGCAGAGGCCTTAAAGAATCCCTTTCTGACAATGCTGATCGTATTCGCTAAGGAATCTGCGTCATCAGCTAGTTGATTATTATTACGCATGATTTCATGGTGAGCGAATTGTTGCTCATCCGTTTTTTGGAGATCAAAGACAGCTAATGACATCACCACCTTACTTTTCTTGAAATCATGCACCGCTAATTCGGTCGGATTCACCACGGAACCTTGATCCGCATCCTCTAGATAATCTTTTCCATTAAAGAGTTCAAACACTAAATAGCGTTTATTTAGTATTGTATACATCAAAGCCGAATCCGCCAAAGTCACATGGCGATTACCGTCATTGTGCGTATGATCGTAAATAAGGAGGTTTTTCAGCGTCTTATTATCTGGGTACTTCTTCCCTACTTTAATGGAATATCCGGTCAAATCGGTATAAAAAATACCTTCCTTGATATTTAAAGTCGTCTTAGTCGTCTTTATGTCATACAGTAAACTCCAGCCTTTGATATTCGCCCAAGGTAAAGCCACATTCATAAACCAAAACATAAAGAGGCTTAAAAACACGGCCGATACTAAAATGGGACGCATAATGCGGAAAATGGAAATACCCGCACTCTTCAGCGCCGTCAGTTCGAAATTTTCGCCTAATTTCCCAAAAGTCATCAACGAAGAAAGCAATACCGACAAGGGCATCGCTAATGGAATGGTGATCAATGAGAAGTAGAAAAATAGTTCTACGTACACAAAAGCACCCAAATCCTTACCGAACAAGTCTGCAAAGTAAAACAATACCAAACGTAATAGGAAAATAAAGATGACAACGAGAAATGTCAAAGAAAATGGACCTAAAAACGCCTGAAGAACAAGCTTATCAATCTTACGCATCTTAGTAAATCCTAACTACCGACGATTTCTTTCAGTTTGTCGATTAAATAATCCCATAATTCCTGTGCATCGTCTTCAGATTTAAAGCTGGATGCCCCATCAATAATCGTTAGATAGGTAGTATTAGAAACTTCACTCACATCAAGGCTCATCTCAATAATATGTTTTCCTGGCTCCGAATCCTCTTTTTTGAAATCAAATTTTACTGATTTATTCGGCTTCCCTGGCAGAACCGAGGCTGGATGATTTTCATTGTCCCAAATAAATTGTAATTCCTGCGTTCCTCGGACAATTACCTTGTCTGCAAACCATTGTTGTAATCCGGATGGACTACTTAAGTAAGGATATAGCACCTTAGGGGATGCTTTTATCTCATATTCAAAAGTATATGTGGTTTGCGACATATTGATTGTGGTTTAATATAGCTGTAAACAAAGGTATTAACTCTGAGCTAATTCCCAAATCCTGCGCAAAATTAATAAGTATTGTGAAAATATTTGTGTTCTACGGTCGGAACGCTTACCTTTGCGACATAATTTGGCGGGGTAGCTCAGATGGTTAGAGCGTTGGATTCATAACCCAAAGGTCGGCAGTTCGATTCTGCTCCCCGCTACAAGAAATCCCTTTTCGGGATTTTTTTATGCCTATGAAAAAGCCTTCGTTTGATGTGATTTTTATGGAACTAGCTCAGAATCTGGCGCTTCGTTCCCATTGCACTCGCGCTCAAGTGGGCTGTGTATTAACAAAGGATACCCGCATTATTTCTATCGGTTATAACGGTCCACCCGCTGGAACGCATAACTGTGATGATGAATTTGGCGAGGATGGATGTCCTAGGGATTCAAAAGGAAGTTGTTCTTTAGCTCTTCATGCAGAACAAAATGCGATTCTATACGCCTCTAAAAATGGTGTTTCAGTAGAAGGCTCAACGATTTACGTTACTCTTTCCCCCTGTATCTCTTGTGCGCGTATTATTTACAGCATGAAGATCAAAAAAGTAATCTTCTTGAATTCTTATGCGGCTTACAAAGGGTTGGCTTCAGATGAGGGGGTGGATTTTTTGCGAAAGTTTGGGGTGGAGGTGGTTGCATATGCGGATCTTTAATCTAAAATAAAGTATAGAGCATAAAGCACAAAGAATAAAGTTGGAATCAAAAAAGGCGCAAATTGCGCCTTTTTTGATGGTATTAGGAACAAAAAACATTTCATAAGACATCGCCGAAGGCGAATCGACCTTTATTCTTTATGCTTTGTGCTTTATAATTTGTGTTTTTAATGTTGCACTCCCCCTTCCCCATGCACGTGACCGTGGGCAAGTTCGTCTGGAGTAGCTTCTCTGATGTTTAATATTTTGCCTTGGAACATGAGTGTTTTCTCTGCCAAAGGGTGATTAAAGTCCATCGTGACTGTTTCGCCTTCGATGGAAACGACTAAACCCTGCATACGGTTTCCTTGATCATCTGTCATAGGAATGAAGTTACCGATTTGAAGGATGTCGTCAGCGGTTTGATCCTCTGCTTGAAAAATAGATTTAGGTAATTCAATAATGGCATTAGGATCAACATTTCCGTAGGCATCTTCAGCGGAGATGCTAAAATCGAAGGTATCTCCGATAGAAAGGCCTAAAAGATTTTGTTCAAAAGCCTCTGGCAGGCCGCTAAGGCCGTGAATAAAGACCATTGGTTCTTTTTCGTCTACGATTTCCACTACATCTGGTTGCCCGTCTTCGTCTGGAAAAGCAAGTTGGTAGGAAATGTATACGACGTTATTTAGTTGTATTTGTGGATGCATAGCTGTTTTTTTGCCTGCAAACCTACGGGAAATACTTGAGATATTTTTCCATCCCTTTGGTTTTACCTATTTTTGTTTAAATAAATTATCACATGCAACAAAGTGCTTCAGAGGTTTTAAAGGATATTAAGCAGAAAAAGCTGGCTCCTATTTATTTGTTGCATGGCGATGAGCCCTATTTGATTGATCAGTTGGTAGACGCTTTTGAAAAAGAGGTGTTGCCGGAGGATCAGCAGAGTTTTAATCAATTTGTACTTTTTGGCAAGGACCATAGTTTAGGTTCTATTATTGCCACTGCGCGTCGGTATCCGATGATGGCAGAGCGTCAGGTCGTGATTGTAAAGGAGGCGGCGTTCATCGAGGCGATGGCGAAAGCGAAGGAAAATGCGAAGACGAAGGATGATGATTTAAAGGTTTGGGAAGATTATTGTGCTAATCCGACGCCTTCTACCCTGCTAGTGTTGACCGTGAAATCATTGCTTTCAGATAAATCAAAGGTTTTTTCTGCTCTGGTGAAGCATGGCGTGATTGTGACGTCGAAGAAAGTATCAGAGGATAAATTGGGTGCTTGGTTAGTGGATTATTTGGGCCAAAGAGGGGTCAAAATTCAACCCGCAACGGTCGAATTGATGGTTTCTTATGTGGGGGCAGATTTATCTCGCATGGCGCATGAGGCTGATAAATTAATTGTAAATGTGCCGGCTGGCTCCGAAGTGGGTTTGACGGAGGTAGAGAAATACATCGGGATTAGCCGGGAATACAATTATTTTGAGTTCCAAAAAGCCATCATCCAGCGAAATACCGAAAAAGCGCAGAAAATAGCCTTTCATTTTGCCGAGAATGCGAAGCAAAATCCAGTCGCTCCTATGCTGGTGCTTTTATTTAATTTCTTTTCCAAAGTATTGCAAGTCCACGATGTAGGGAATGTCTCTGATGGGGAGATTGCAAAGCTGATTGGGGTAAATCCTTATTTCGTACGAGATTATACGACGGCGGCGAGAAATTACCCGTTGGCGAAGGTCGTGCGTATTATTGAGGCTGTAAAAAATGCTGATTTAAAAGTGAAGGGGGTAATTGGAAGTGCGGAGACAGATCGCGAAATTATTTTGGACTTAAGTTTCCAAATCCTGCACCTCTAGTTAATAGGCCCTTAGTTTATCGGAAGGAAGTCGTCTTCTTTCACATAACCTTGCTGGTTTTCAATCAGGCTATACACCCAAATATCGTGGGTAAACCAATAATTAATTCTATTTCCCTTCTTTAACAGACGTTCCACTGGTGCCGCGGAGGATGGGAAGTCGCGCATGTAGGACTTTTCTTTCGTGATAATCCCATAATTTAAAAATCCGGGGAAGTTAGCAAAGAGCCAAATCAAGGCGATATAGATGATTAAATAACTAAATTGGCTGCCGCGAATGGTCTTTTTTTGAAAGACGGAATAGGTCAAAATCCCCACACCATAAAGTGCGATTAGTAAAAGGAATCCTAGAATCCAGGGGAAGAATTTAAAGTAGAGCCAGTAGATTTGATCCCAAATACTCATTTCAAAGCCATTCAGGCCCTGCTTCTCTCCTATTTCCTCTAAGCGTTTGGAGATTTCGGGTCTGGCATTCGTGGCTTGAATACTGGATAAATAGTATAATTCCTTTAACCAATCGTTTTTCGCTTTCGCGATATAGGCCAGTTTTAGTTTGATATTTTCGGATTCTCTGGGTTTGGTCTTTAAATGAGACAGGTAAATTTTCTCCGCGCTCAAAAGTCGGTTCGCTTTAAACAAGGAATCAGCTAATGCGAGTTGATTTCTATCTATTTGGCTATAAGCTGTTTGGCCAAAACCAAAAGAAAAAACTAGTAGAAATATAATTTTATTTAGAGAAAGGGCTTGCATTATTTAAAAAAGGGTGCTAGTTTTGCACCGCAATAAGGGGAAAAAGTTACTCTTTTGCAAACGAAGGTCAACCCGTAGTTGAACTTCCTTTCGGTTCCAGAGTGAACCATTTTACATATACAAGCCTCGGCTTGAATGATTCCGTAGCTCAGTTGGTAGAGCAATACACTTTTAATGTATGGGTCCTGGGTTCGAATCCCAGCGGGATCACAACTAAAATTAAGAAACACTGTCAAACTCAACATTGACGGTGTTTTTTTTGCCCTAACTCTCAAAAAATGATGATTAATGATCGCTAGTTTCAAAAAGATATTTATATTAGGGCTTCATTTAACCCATAATCTCATGAAAAAATTAGTATTGGCTCTCGTTTGTGTATTGAGTCTTAGTCTTCCGTCTCTAGCGCAAGAACTAAAGAGTAAATTGCTTTTTGAAGTAACTTTTAATCTAAAACCAGGAGTAGAAGTAGGACAAACTTTAGCTGGTAAAAGAACAATTTATCCTGTATTGGACGGCTTTTTCGAAGGCCCTAATTTAAAAGGAAAAGTTTTACCAAATGGTGGAGATTGGTTGATGCAGTTAAATGAAACTACCAATAAATTAGATGTAAGAGCTTCTTTACAAACCAATGAAGGCGAAAATATCTATGTGACTTATCAAGGATATTTAAAGTTAAACGCCGATGGTACGTATTATTTTAGAACTACTCCCTATTTTGAAACTAGCTCTAAAAAGCTAGAATATTTAAATCATACCGTTTGTGTGGGTGTGGGTACCATTGTGAAGCCGGGAGAAACGGTATCTTATAAGGTGTATCAAATTTTGTAAAATTTAAAGTTTATCCGATCTGGATCACCTCTTGAAATTTTAAAACACTGTCAAAATCAATTTTGACAGTGTTTTTTTTGTACTCATTTTTCTAATCAATTTCTTCCTTTAATAAATTTACTAAGCAAAAAGAAAATAGGTAATACCAAAAACCAACATAAAATAGACATGATAAGGACTTCCAGTAATAAAATTGAAAGGCTTATAATAGGATCCGAATCTATCATTGCCAGTATAGTGACAATAAATAATGAAATAAGGTAAGTAACTAAAAGTTTTGATTTTAGATTCATCTCTCAAAAACCTTCTTCAACAACTCACTCGTCCGTGCCATCGGATTAGCGCGAATATCCTTCTCTTGCTTCGCAATTTCGATGTAAATTCCTTCCATCGCCTTTTCAGTTACATAAGCGCTTAAGTCCGGATTGATCTTTTTATTGCTGAATGGAATGGCATTGTAGGCTGTGATGGCTTTTTCCCAATACTTCGTCGCGTTTACTTTGTCTAGCGATGTTTTGATGATGGGATTAAAGCTGGATTTTAATTCTGCTGTTGTCTTTGACCGTAAATAGGTGGTAGCGGCTGATTCGTCGCCGCGTAGGATATTTAGTCCGTCAGTGATGGTCATTTGTTTGATGGCATTGACAAAAATGGGAGCAGCAGTAACACAGGCGTCCTCTGCGGCGCGGTTCATGCTCAGGATGAAATCGTCTGCTAATTGATTAAGGCCGACACTTCTAAGGGTGCTCTCCACTTTAGCTGCTTCGGGTGGCATTAAGATTTTTAGGGCGGCGTTTTTGAAGAAACCATCGGGTTTTGAGAGATTAGTGCAGCCTTTTTCGGCCCCAATGCGTAGAGCTTCTTTCAAGCCATTCGCAATTTCATCAGAACTTAAACCGGTTTTTGTGGCGCCTGAGGCGATTTCAGTAGCTTTTTTCAGAAGGCCTTGGAAGGTTTGGGCTCGAGCGTTAAAGCTGAGAACCAGTGTGAGTAAAAGTATTTTTTTCATATTATTTTAAAGAATAAAGTAGGAATCCCCTGTAGGGATGACCATATGAAATATTTCCTTCGGACTCATTCCCTTCGGACTCTCTCCCTCCGGACTTCGGACTCTCTCCCTCCGGACTGACTTCTAAATTTACAGAAATATCCCTACCTTTAAACACACTATTTACAAACCTATAATGAAATTACGTTTCCTCCCTCTCCTTTTGCTCCCCTTGTTTTCTAGCGCGCAAACAGCTCAATCCAATGTTGACAGTCTTTTTATCAAGAAGATGTCTGACGAGATTATGACTAACGGAAAGGCCTATGACTTATTGTATGAGTTGACCAAAAAGATAGGTGGGCGTTTAGCTGGTTCCCCTCAGCAACAAAATGCGGTTATTTGGGGGAAGAAAAGTTTAGAAGCGATTGGTGTGGATAGAGTATTCTTGCAGCCTTGTAAGACACCTAATTGGAAGCGTGGTGGAACGGATTTTGCGGCGATTGTGGGGGTGAATGGAGTGGCTAGAATGCAGCCGTTGGCGGCTTTGGCCTTAGGGAATTCACTGGGTTCGAATGGATTAATCGAGGCGGAAGTGGTCGCAGTGGCTAGTTTTGATGAATTAGACAGGCGCAAGGAGGAGGTGAAAGGCAAGATTGTGTATTACCACAGTGTTTTTGATCCAACGAAGATTCAGACGTTTAAGGCTTATGGTGAGAGTGGCGCTTTTCGCCGTTCTGGGGCGAGTAAAGCCGCGAAATATGGTGCAGTGGCGGTGATGATTCATTCGCTGAGTACAGCGCCGGATAATGAACCGCATACGGGTAGCATGAGTTATGATGAGGCATATCCGAAGATTCCAGCGGTGGCTTTGGGTCCAGATGATGCGATGATGCTGTATGCTTTGGCCAAAAAAGGAACCATCAAAGCCCAAGTTCAAACTTACGGTTTCTTCCTTCCAGACGCTGACGAAAACAACGTAGTCGCGGAAATCCATGGATCCGAATTCCCAGACCAATTCATCACCTTAGGCGGCCACCTAGACAGCTGGGACGTAAACGAAGGTGCACACGACGATGGCGCTGGCATCGTCCAAACGATGGAAGTATTGCGCGTCATGAAAGCAGTAAACTACAAACCCAAGCGCACGATTCGTTTCGTCCTTTTTGCTAACGAAGAAAACGGTGTCCGCGGCGGAAACGAATACGCGAATCAAGCCAAAATCAATAAAGAAAATCACATCTTCGTCCTAGAAAGTGACGAAGGCGGCTTCACCCCGCGTTCCATCGGAATAACCGCCTCTCCTACTCAATTAGCTAGGTTTCAAACGTGGAATCCCCTTTTGAAACCCTACAGTTCTGAAATTACTTCAGGCGGTGGCGGTACGGACATCGGACCTATGTTAGGCGTAAATAAAGCCACCATATTAGCGGGACTCATTCCAGACAGTCAACGTTATTTCGATCTACACCACGCAAAAACGGATGTATTCGAAAATGTGAACAAAAGAGAATTACATTTAGGCGCTGTGAATATGGCTGCCATCATCTATTTAATTGATAAATACGGCGTAAAATGAGATTAACGACACTATTTCTGCTTTTTGCTTTTGCTTCTTTCGCATCATTCGCGCAAAAGACTTCTTATTCAGTTCTTGTCTACACAAAAAATGGCCCCGGCTATGTGCATGATAATATTCCGTCTGCGGTAGCAGCTGTACAAAAGTTTGGCTCTGAAAATCGCTTTCAAGTGGATGTCTCCGCTGATCCGGCGGTGTTTGAAGAAAAGAATTTGGCCAAATACAAAGTCATCATCTTCACCTCCACTAACAACGACGTATTCGACACAGACGCTCAGCGCGTCGCTTTCCGTCGTTATATCGAAGCAGGTGGCGGATTCGTGGGTGTGCACTCGGTAACGGGCACAGAACGCAAATGGAGCTGGTTCAAATCGATGGTAGGAGAAACCTTCTCTTGGCACGCCAAGTTCCAGCCCTTTTCAGTCATCAACATCGCCCCATCCCACCCATCCCTACAAGGTGTCCCTTTAAAATGGACAAAAGAAGACGAATGCTATTTTGGCTTTGAACTCTACCCTGGCATCCAAATACTAATGATGCATGACGTAACAACTCTTGATCAGTCTCAAAAAGAACTCATCACGAAACACAAAGGCGTATACGGCGACTATTTCCCAGCCGTATGGACCCAAAAATTCCAAGGAGGCCACATTTGGGTAACTACCCTAGGCCACGCGAAAGAAAACTACCAAGAACCGACTTATTTGAATCACTTGTTGCAAGGTATTAACTACATCGCTGGTCAGGTCCGCAAAATCGATTACTCGAAGGCTTTCTCGACGGGTAAGGATGATGTGTTGAGGTTTTAATTTTGAGGTATAATTTTCCTTTTTTCGGGAAAAATACCCATTTTTGCACCATGATTAGAGTATTATTAGTGGCTTTTGCCACCCTGTTCGTTCTAAATTCCTGTGAAAAATCCTCCGATGAAATCGAGGGAGAAGTTCGTGCACTATGGTTGCAAAATCTTGAAAAAGAGCATATTACAGGAGTAAGTATCCTGGATATTTCTTTGGTTCAAAAGAGTGATTCACTTTATACCGGTGCTCTAAAGACGAAGGAGTCTGACGGTACATTCCTATACAATCTAGAAGTTACCCTCGCTGGAGATAAGCTATCTTACGAAGTAGTCGGTGATGGTATCCCGACCGATGGCCGAAATACCCACGAACCTGATGACCAGCCCGCTGAGCTGGATAGCTTACACCAATAATATTTTTCCTGTTCGTCCTTCTTTCTGGTAAGCGATCAAAGCCTCTTTAAATTCTGCTAGTGGATACGTTGCTTGAATGTCGACTTTAACGTCTTGCTTCAAAAGATGTGTAAAAACCTCTTTAATGGCCTTTTGAATTCCTTCATTGCCTAGTTTTTCCCACCAAGAGCTCAACCACCAGCCTTCGACGCTTAGGTTTTTGAAGATTAATAGTCCTGAATTCAAGGGAATAGGTTCTAGGCTTAATAGGCCAAAAACAAGCATCTTTCCACCTGGTTTCAGGCAAGTCAAGGCTTTGGCCCCCTGATCCCCTCCTACGGCATCAAATACATACTCTATACCTTCCGGGAATAGTTCTTTTACTTTCTTCGTCACATTCTCAGTCGCCACATCTACGACGGCCGTAGCTCCTAAGTCCAATAAGGTCTGCTTCTGATCTTGTCGTCTCACCGTAGCGATGACGTGAATGCCCCGCATCGCAGCTAATTGAATGACTACTTTACCCCAAGCCGAGGCCCCAGCTGTAATCAGTAAGGATCCTCCTTTGCCTAAGCCAGAAGTTTCCAGCATACCATAAGCGGTCACCGGATTCACAAAAGCCTGGCAAGCCACCTCATCTGACATTCCCTCCGGAATAGGGATCAATCCCGCGTCAGAAACACATATAAATTCTTTCCATGTGCCTATAGAGGTAAATAATACGCGGGTTCCTGTAGGGAAAGTGGTCGATTCCTCTACCACACCAGCTGCTTCGAAACCTGCGCTACTAGGTAATTTAGGTGTAATACCATATAAGCCCTGGACAAACATCACATCTGAGGGATTAATATTCCGCGCTGTGATACGAATGAGAGCCTCTCCTTTCGCCGGAGATGGCTTTTCGATTTCTTCTAATTGTAGGACATTTTCAGGTAATCCAGTTTCGTAAAAGACAACTTGTTTCATAGGGTATTTTTTCAGCTTTTGTTTGCGTAAATTACCACAATTAATCTTTAAATTGTTTAAAAATAGATTAGAATATGCAGGCATTTTCATTGAAGAATCAAGTAGCCTTGATTACAGGGGCTAGTAAAGGGATCGGTTTCAGTATCGCGGAGTTTTTTGCGGAGGCTGGAGCGAAGGTGGTCATAAGTAGTCGAGATCAAGCAACGCTAGATCAATTAGCACAAGAATTACGGGACAAAGGATATGAGGCGACGGGGATTGCGTGCCACGTGCGTAAGATGGATCAGTTAGCATCACTTGTGGAAAAAACGATGGCTATCTATGGCCAAATTGACATACTAGTCAATAACGCGGCTACTAATCCCACTTTTGGGCCTATTCACGATACCACACTCGATGCTTTCGATAAGATTATGAATGTGAACTTGAAGGCTCCGTTTGAGTTAATGCGTTTGTGTTTACCTCATTTACAGAAATCTGCGAATGCGTCTGTGATTAACATTAGCTCCGTGGGAGGTATTTCCCCTGAACCTGGTTTAGGGATTTATAGTGTGAGTAAGGCGGCGCTGATATCGATGACGAAGGCTTTTGCCAAAGAATGGGGCGATTTTAATATCCGAGTGAACGCTATTTGTCCAGGCTTGATCAAGACGAAGTTTTCGGAGGCGCTTTGGTCCAATGATAAAATACTTCAACATACGCTTCGTCAATTACCCATTAAACGCATAGGTACGCCAGAGGAAATTGGCGCGACCGCTTTATACCTTGCCTCACCAGGAGCTTCTTACACGACCGGCGCAGTCATTACCGCTGATGGTGGCTTAACCATTTAATTATGTTTGTTTCAGATAAAGCACTCGAACTTGTACCTCGTTACAGAGCATTCCTCGAGAAATACATTATTCCCTTAGAGCAAGGGGCCATTTATGGTTCTTTCAGAGCTCATTTACCTCAATTACAGGCCTTGCGCGCTAAAGCAAAAGAGGACGGCTTGTTTGCCCCTCACCTGCCCGTTTCGCATGGAGGACTTGGTTTGTCCTTAGTAGAATTTGCATCGATCTCAGAAGTATTAGGGACGAGTCCTTTGGGACATTACGTATTTAACTGTAATGCACCCGATATAGGCAATATGGAGTTGATGCATCAATTTGCATCGCCTTATTTACAAGAAAAGTACTTACGTCCTTTAGAGAGAGGCGAGATTCGTTCTTGTTTCGCGATGACCGAGCCGGAGCATGCAGGAAGTAATCCGGTGCACATGTCTACTACAGCTGTCCGTGAGGGAGATGAATATGTGATCAATGGCCACAAATGGTTTACGTCCTCAGCGGATGGGGCGTCCTTTACGATAGTGATGGCGGTGACGAATCCTTTGGCTGAAAATAAGTATGAAAGGGCGAGTATGATTCTGGTGCCTTTGGATAATCCTGGATACCGTATGATTCGCAATATTCCCATTATGGGAGATGAAGGTGAAGATTACCTTTCCCATAGTGAGGTGGAGTTTGTGAATTGCCGGGTGCCGGTATCTCACTTGATTGGGACTGAAGGATCTGGTTTTACCTTAGCGCAGGTTCGTTTAGGGCCAGGGCGTATTCACCACTGTATGCGTTGGATTGGAATATGTGAGCGGGCTTTGGGGATGATGTGTGACCGAGCTATCGAACGGGAGTTAAATCCGGGGCATTCGCTAGCGATGCAGCAGACTATTCAAAATTGGATAGCTGAAAGTGCAGCGGAGATTAAGGCCTCTCGCCTCTTAGTATTAAACACAGCCCATATTATCGAAAATAAAGGTGCTAAGGCGGCTAAAGAAGATATTTCTACGATTAAGTTCTTTGTATCTGATGTATTAATGAAGGTGATCGACCGGGCGATTCAAGTGCACGGCGGTCTAGGAATCACTGATGATACGATGCTATCCTTCTGGTACCGGCATGAACGCGGCTCGCGTATTTATGATGGGCCGGATGAGGTGCATAAGACGGTTTTGGCTAAGAGCATTCTTAAATCACGCAAGGCTTAATGGAAGGTTTTGAAAAATTGCCTGCCTATTTAGGCGTTTCCTCTGTAGAGCTTAGCGCTTTCCCGGGTGGATTCTCGAATCTGACGTATCAGGTAAGCGCTGGTGATTCTACTTATGTGTTACGCAGACCACCGCAGGGGTTGAAGATTGCCAAAGCCCACGACATGATTCGCGAGTTTCGGGTGCTTCAAGCTTTAGAGAAGGCGGGTTATACGAAGATGCCGCATCCTATCTCTTGCTGTGAGGACGAGTCCGTTATAGGGGTACCTTTTTTCCTGATGGAAAAGGTGGAGGGAATGATCATCCGGAATCGTCCTCCGGTGGAGGCGTCGTCCTCGTTTTTCCAAAGCCTTTCGCAATCGGCTCTAGATGTCTTGTTCGAATTACACTCGCTGGAGTTGTCAGCATCAGGTTTAGGCGCCCTAGGAAAACCCGAGGGTTATGCCTTGCGCCAAGTTCAAGGCTGGGCGGAACGTTTTCAAAAGGCAAAGACATCAGAGGTTCCACAGATTGAAAAAGCCTTTGAATGGCTTTTGGCTTCTCTGCCCGCTTCTTCGGATGTCGCCTTCATTCATAACGACTTTAAATACGATAACCTAGTCATTTCTACCTCAGGCGAAGTGCAGGCCGTGTTGGATTGGGAGATGGCAACCGTGGGAGATCCGTTGATGGACTTGGGAACGACTTTAGCCTATTGGGCGGAGGCAGAAGATGAAGATATTTTGAAGATGTTTAATCTATCGTATGTGCCTGGTAATTTTACGCGACGCGAGGTTATTGATTATTACGGCTCCAGGACGGGACGAAATGTGAGTGAAATGGGTTTTTATTATGTTTTTGGGCTTTGTAAGGTAGCCACGATTGCACAGCAAATTTACCAGCGCTTCAGTTTAGGCTATTCTAAAGATCCTCGATTCAGTGTTTTAAATCAAGTCGTGGAGGCCGCGGGCCGAAAAGTGACAGCATGTATTCAAACAGGAACTATATGAAAATTTCCAACGTATGCATCTTAGGTGCAGGAACTTTAGGAACAAGAATTGCCTTGCAGGCTGCATTGTCTGGCTTTCAGGTAAAGATTTATGATATAAATGCGGAGGCTTTTGTATCGTCTAAAAGAGTGATGTCTAAGATTCTTAGATCGCTTTCGCTTACTGATGAAATTATTGCTAAGATCAAATTCACGACGGATCCTGCGGAGGCCGTGGCGGACGCAGATATTATCTCGGAATCTGTGACCGAGGAGTTGCCGCTGAAACGTCAGGTTTGGGCGCAATTTTCTGCTTTAGCACCAGCTAAAACGATTTTTACGACGAATACCTCGTATTTATTGCCTTCTATGCTGGTGGATTGCGTTGATCGTCCTGCCCTCTTTTGTGCTTTCCATTTTCACGATGTGTTTTACTCCAAGGTGGTGGATATTATGCCCCATCCAGGAACTTCAGAGGAGGTGATTACACTATTGGAGGATTTTGGCAGGGCTTTACTTCAAGTGCCTGTGATCGTTCGTAAAGAGAATCCGGGTTATGTGTTCAATTTTATGCTGATGGCCGTTATTGGTGCGGCAGGAAAGCTACGGACGAAGGAAGTAGCGAGTATCGAGGATATTGATAAATCCTGGATGGTGAACTTCCATATGCCTATGGGGCCTTTTGGCATATTAGACAGTATCGGATTAGATACGGCATGGCATGTAACGCATAATCAACAAGATGCGGGTTCTCAGGCTTTTGCAGCTCTGTTAAAGACCTATATCGATGCCGGAAAGCTAGGAGAAAAAACAGGGGAAGGATTTTATACCTACCCTGCCCCTGCCTATAAAGATCCTGATTTTCTAGTCTAGCTATTCAGGATGGTAGATTTTCTCGGCGTTCTTTACTACTTCGGCTTTGTCCAAAGTCATGACCTTCGTCTTCTGTGCTTGATATAATTCACGTTGATCTGCAAAGTGTTTTGATTCTGGATGCGAACTAGCGCCAAAGGTATTCACCGTCTCAATCAGTGGCAAACCTCCGCCTTTAGGGAACTTCACAAAACCGATATACGCATCGCCGCTATTCATCTTGCGTTGTGATTCACCCATAGGCTCAGACATCACCGCAGCTAAAACATCGGGCATTCAGGCTTGCGGCCAATCTTGATCCCCTCTTTTTAGGCGTTGGAACTCCCCTAGTGTCACGTCTAAACGGCCGTAATGCTTCATCAAGAAATCTTGAGCATATTGCACTATTTCAACTGCTTCTGCCTCTGTAAACGGTTCTTTAGAACCTGAATGCCTAATTTTAGACGCGCCGTAATACACGATGTTATAATACAAAGCACCGATACTTTCGACGTTTGTGACGTGATTCCACTCTTTTAGGCCCTTGATGATGGTCGCGATAGCAGGATATTTGGCTGGATCTAACGTGAATAAAACAGAGGCATCATACCCATACGGATATAAAATTTTAGCAGGCAGTTGGCGATCGAATTTAATTTGTTTCAAATCCTCCCAACCTATTTTGTCATAAGTATCGATCAATTCTTTCGCCCGCTGAGAACGGTTATTATGGTAGGTCTCGTAGCCGTCATATTTGTCATAATTCGCAGGATTGAGATTCTCGTTCACCGCAGTGGCCATAAATGGAGAGTGATTCGTGTTAAATAAGTAGCCTGATGCCGGATTCAAATGTTGCGGTAAGGCATCAATTGGTTTGAATTTTTCCCAAAGCGTCTCCCGCGTATTACCCGGTAGCGTGGAGGCCCAGTTGTATTTGGCATTACGATACGGCATTTTTCCATTCGAGATATAGAAAATGTTATCTTCTTTGTCCGCATACATAATGTTAAACATCGGTAAATGATTCTGGTTCAGCGCCGCCTTGAATTCTGTCAAGTTCGTAGAGCGATTCATCGCATACCATTGTTGTAAGGCACCCGCATCCATGAGAGACGGTAAGCGTATGGAGAAGTATTCACCTTTGGGAGATTTCACCGTAGGGCCATAGATCGATTCGTAAGCCATCTTGGAGACTGGGATAGGAATGCCTTTAATGTGAAGTTTTATTTTTCTTTTGGCTAATGTCAACCATTCTCCATCCACCTTATATTGACCTGGATGTTCTTTATCCGTCTGCAATTGATACACATCAATTTTATCCTGAAAGTTCACCGTATGAGCCCAGGCTAAATTAGGCGTCACTCCATGAAAGATCAAGGGACCACCTGGGAACAAGCCGCCCAAGATATTCCAACCTTCCTCAGATTGCACGTGCGCCTCATAAAAAGCGGTGGCTCCTTCGATGGGCTGATGCGCATTGATGACTAACATCGGCTCTCCAGTGGCAGATTTCGAACCTTTAATGGCAAAGGCATTACTGCCTTCTCCTGTAAAACCTGGAAGCGAAGGAATGGAGCCATCTAGAATCTTAGGCAAAGTCTTATCTACCCCACAGAAAATAGCCACCGAGAACATCGTCGTAGCGATATAATCTTCAATAGCAATGGGAAATATGTGCTTGTTCAAAACCTCTGACGGATGCGCCTTTCCATAGGCCTCTAAACCCATCAAGTACCCCTGCACTAATTGCAAGAATTTAGGATCCATCGACTTGATTTGCTGATCCACCACTTTCCGTGTATTCAATAAGCCAAAAACAAAGTCCACTGGGGCTCCCTTCTTCCCTAAATAGGGGCCTAATTTACCTTTACCGGTTAAAATAAGCGTTTGTATCGTTTTAAAATCATCCTCCGAATGCGCGTAGGCTAAGCCATAAGCTACTTCCGGATCCGTGGGGGCGAAAATATGGGGTATACCGTAATTATCGCGGGCAATGGTAATTTTATCCTTTCGGATGAGGGGTTGTTGAGCATTTGCTAGAAATGTAAATAGGCAAAGAGCAGCTACTAGTTTTAATTTCATTGTTCAGGTTTAGCGAGTAAGTTAGCCAATAAGCGATAGGCACCAGGAACACCTGCCGGTATTTCGCGGAAGAAAACAAGTCCAGTGTAAATGAATTGTCCTTTTCCGTATTTAGTCACGGCAATGTTTCCTTTATTTTCAGCTTCGTTTGGATCAGAAAACCCTAAAGGAAACTCAAAATGCGTATCGTTTGTTTCGGCCGTATAAATACTGCGCTCCTGAATCCAATCGTTGAAATCTTTTTCAGTGATTTTGTTAGGGCTGTTTAGTAGTGCGTGATTTGGTAGAAGAAAATTTGGCTTAGCTTCTTCTTTCGTAATCCGGTTACGTGTCACTTGTAATGGATAAGGTGACATACTCGACTTCATCGGTCCTAAGAAACTGGCCGTATTGTATTGAACCACATAATTACCGCCGTTTTCGATGTATTTCATGATTTCGGGGTATGCATTTGCCCAATAGTCATTCGTATTATAGGCTCTAACTCCTGTCATTACCACATCGTATTTCTTTAGATTAACGGCTGTTAAGTCCTTTTCTGATAAAAAGTCTACCTCATAACCCATCTGTTTTAAACCCTCGGGAACTTTATCTCCCGCTCCTTTAATGTAACCTAAGCGATTTCCTTTCTTGACAAAATCAATATGCATTAAGCTTAAGTTTACCGGTGAGAAGTAGCGCTGCGTAGGAATATGCGCATATTCGATGGTTTGTATTTCCAAAGAATCTACCCAGTGATCATTTCCAGAGGCGATATGCAATTGTAAATTTGAAGTCAGCTTCCCTTCTTTTAGGCTCGCTTCTGTGAAGGAAATAGGCCATTCACGCTTCTCGCCTGCTTTCATACCTTCTTTTAAAGGAATTAGGGCGATTGAGGTTCCATTCGTTTTAACGTCAATTGCTCCCGGTTTTAATGCCGACATTGCTGTTATAGCGATTTGGATGGTTTTGGTGGCTTTGCTTCCCTTCGGTAATAAAACGACATTGGAACTTAAGGTAAAGACTGTTTTAGGGCTAATGGTGATAGGTGACAGGATTTCCCCCTTCACGGGATCAATAATTAATTCTTGAATGGGTCTTTCTACACTAAATTCTTCTCCTTGAATGTGGAAGATTGCTTTAGCGGTATAGGCAGGATCTACTTTTGCTTGACCTATTTTTTGTTGATCAGATACATTAAAGTACCCCGTTGCTTTCGTTTGCTGAATCCAATAAGGTTGTGTTATCGCTGCGGAGACTGTGATAGTACGTTGTAATGGATATTTTTTATAAGGTTGTATTTTGCCTGTAAAAGTGGTGTCTTGGCCTCCAAATGAAACGGCGACATCCTCTACCGAAATAGGCGCTCTCACGATAAATTCGGTTTTAATGTTCAATTTTTCACCCGTAGCAATGATACCTTGCGTTGTGGTAGCTCCTAAGTAAATCCCAGCTGCTTGAACCACCCAGGCATCGATTTCCGCGATTTTCTTTTGAGTCCAAGAGCTAGCAGGAAGCGCTTTTATCGACTTTTTAAGTCCTATCAAAGCCGGAATGCTGGCGTAAGGTTTTTCTGGGTTATAGGCTGTGATAATAGGATTGATTAAGGCCTCTATGCTCGGATTCACGCGATTCCAAGTGGCATCTACTCCGTCCCATAAGAATTCTTTAGGAGCATCCCCTCCTAGCGTGGCAAAATACTCGGTGCTTCTACCGCGATCTACTGCAAACCCAAAACCTTGGGATTTATGTTGACTTCTACTATAGGCGGCTAATTCGCCCGTGCTTTGGCCTAGGAAGGTTAAAAAATCACCAATATCTACTTTGAATTGTGAATCACTAATCGTTGAATTTCCGCTTGAACCAGGGAAACGGAACGTATTCCACAAAAGACGTTTTGCCTGCCAAACATTCACCCCTTGCTTCAATTGCTCCGGGTACATGTTAGGGTCAGCCGCGGCTTTATAAGCTTCGATTGCGAGAGCCGACGAAGCGGAATGGTGCCCATGCCCTGCTCTAGCATCCGGGGGGAAACGCGTAAAAATGATATCTGGACGTGTTTTACGAATAACCCAAACTAAATCAGATAGGATGAGATTCTTATCCCAAAATCCCAAAGCCTCATCCGTCGACTTCGAAAAGCCAAAATCAAAAGCGCGGGAGAAATATTGATTCGCACCATCAATTCGACGAGCGGCTAATAATTCCTGTGTTCTAATTAAGCCCAAAGGAACCCCTTGCTCGCCCCCGATGAGGTTTTGGCCTCCATCTCCTCGCGTACAAGCGAAATAATTCGTCTCCCAGTGTTGTTGCTGCGCAAACCAGGTGAGCATATGGGTACTCTCATCATCTGGATGAGCTGCCACGTGTAAGACAGAGCCAAGTACCTTTAATTTTTTCAAGTCTTCGCCTAATTGTGCGGCGTTTCGTTGTTGAGAAAGTGCAGGAAATGCGAATAAGGCAAGAAAAATGAGCTTTTTCATTAATTTAACATGTTTCGGTTCCACGGTCCACGGTAATTTCTTGCTAAAAGAACAGTTGCTTCCGGGTCATTTAAAACGGTTTTGGTTCTAGGGTCATAAGAAAGTGGTCGTCCTAATTTCATGGATAGGTTAGCTAAAATACAAGACGCCGTTGAAATGTGGCCTTCTGAAATATCTGCAAGGGGTTTAGAACCTTTATCAATCGCCGCTAAAAAATCAAGCATGTGTCCGCGTGTAGCAGGCGCTGCATTTAATTCGATGCGATCTTCCTTTAAATCTTCTGGATATTTCTCTTTTTCATACACCACATCCATGTGTAGTTTTTCTGCTTTCGAATCCGTGGGTGTGAAATCATATTTCATGGTGCTCATCCGCAGCGTTCCTTTTTCACCATAAATAGTCAAACCCCAAGGATATTCAGGGTCCGGAGGAGTTCCCCAGGTTCTATGTTGCCAAACACAATTCAGTCCATTATACTCAAATACGGCAGTTTGCGTGTCAGTGATATTTGATTTGCCTTCTTTTTGGACATATATACCTCCTTCTGAACTCACGCGATTAGGCCAGCCTAAACCGAGCATCCAACGAGCCGTATCGAACATGTGAATACACATATCCCCCATGATTCCATTACCATATTCTTCAAAAGTTCTCCACCAGCGCGTATGTGGCAAGCCATCATAAGGACGTAAAGGTGCTGGTCCCGTCCACATTTCATAATCAAAATAGTCTGGAACAGCCTGAACAGGAGGATTTCCGTTATTACGCATTTGGTAATAACAATACATTTCTACGTGGGCAACTTTACCCAAAAGTCCTTTATCGATAATCTCTTTTTTCGCCTGAATTAAGTGTGGCGTACTCTTTCTTTGCGTACCCACTTGAACCGTTTTGCCGTATTTACGAGCGGCAGCTACCATCGCCTCCCCTTCTAAAATATCGACTGAAATAGGTTTTTGGACATATACGTGTGCCCCAGCCTTCACCGCATCAATCATTTGTAAGGCATGCCAATGATCTGGACTTCCTACAATGGCAATATCTAATTCATTTTCCTTCAATAATTGGCGGTAATCACCGTAAAGTTTGGGTGTTTTACGTGATTTTTGACGAGCAGCTACCATTTTTCCCGCTTCCGTTAATTGATTGCGATCTGGATCACAAAGTGCCACCACCTCCACGGGTACCACTTGCATTAATCGGAATAAGTCACTTTTACCGTACCATCCGGTACCGATTAAGGCCACGCGGTAAGGTCGAGCTGGATTCACTAAATCCAATCCATAAGCGCCAAAAGTGGACATAGCCAAAGCAGCCGAAGCTCCCTTCATAAAATGTCTGCGGTTAATGTTAAATGTTTTCATAGAATGATAGTTAAGACTGATTCAGCTGGTATTTCTAGGTTTAGTTTTTCAATTGTGATATTTTTTTTGCGGCCCTCATTTTGAACTAAGATGGCAATTTTTCCATCCGGACGTCTAAATGCAGCTGCCTGAATACCTTCAGGCACCTCTAGGCCTAGACGTATGGATCCAGCTGGCACAAAACGTGCCACCTGCATAACAATATAATAAGATTGATTTCGAATGATGTCCTGACCTGAGATGGTTAAAGCACCTAAACATTCCGTACATCCACCTGGTGTATGGGGTCCATAGGTCAGGTCATTCGCTAAATTCCATTCAATGGCCGTTTTAGCGTGGTTATTTACTGCGCCTAAAATTACATTTTTCACATGCCACATGAAATCACCCGTGAAGTCACCTTTATAGCCCGTCCACTGTTCTGTAAAATAGAGGTCTTTATCTGGGTGTGCTGCTTTCACTTTACTTAAGGCAGAAATATCCCCATTGTATAAATGGAAGGCAGAACCACTGACATATTTTCTGGTCTCAGGATCATTCAATAAATCAATCGCGTATTCAGGATGGTCGCAATTATGATCGTAGACGATGATTTTGGTCGTGATATTTCGTTTTTTGAATATAGGTCCCAAAGCTGTTTTTATGAATTTTGCCTGCATTTCAGAGGTCATCAACATACTGGGATTATTTCCGGGATGCAATGGCTCGTTTTGGGGTGTTAAAGCCCAGATGGAAATCCCTTCTTTCGCCATCGCCTGAATATAGTTAACGAGGTAATTCGCGTAAGTAATATAGTGTTTCTCTAAAAGGGATCCACCTTTACTTTCCCCATTATCCTTCATCCAAATCGGCGGTGACCAGGGTGTCGCCATGATATTTATCGCCGGATTGATGGCTATTATCTGTTGTAATACGGGGATTAAATCGTTTTTAGAAGGTTCTAGGCTAAATTTTCGAGGTTTGTCTTCATAAGAAAAAACAGAGGCATCTAAATCGGTCGCCCCTACACCTATTCGTAAAACGGAGATTCCATTCTCGCCAAATAGTTCTTGCAATAAAGCAGCTCTTTTCGTGGGTTCTAGCTGTTGAATCAATTGTGCGCTTCCCCCTGTTAGGGTGAAACCGAATCCATCTATGCTTTGAAAGCTTTGTTCTGGATGTACCACAATTTTCGCTCCGATGAAATCTGATCCTAGCCCGTCATTTTTTTGAAAAAAGGATTTCTGTTTAGGAAGACTTAGGTACAGTTCTGTTTGGGAAAAACAGAAAAGCGGCAAGCTTAATAGCAGCAATAGTTTTTTCATAGGTTTAAATTTCATTAAAGATATCGATTATTTGCAAAAAAATAAACCGCCTTTTTATGGGGCGGTTTATCATTTCATGTAGACGCCTTCGGACTTAGTCGCCTACGGCTTAGTCGTCCTTCGGACTTAGTCGCCTACGGCTTAGTCGCCTACGGCTTAGTCGTCCTTCGGACTTAGTCGCCTACGGCTTAGTCGTCCTTCGGACTTAGTCGCCTACGGCTTAGTCGTCCTTCGGACTTAGTCGCCTACGGCTTAGTCGTCCTTCGGACTTAGTCGCCTACGGACTATTACTTAAGTGAGGATAAGTACTCCACTACATCTCTAATTTCTCTCTTTGTCATTAGACTACCCATCGGAGGCATGCTAGATGGTAGATTTTCTCTGGTTTTAATGCGCGCCACCGGAATTCTTAATGGTTCTGCATCGTTTGTTTTTAATTGAATTTCGTCTGCCGTCTCTGAAATGACAGATCCTGACACTTCCTGCCCATCTGTTAAAACAAAATTAGTGCTACCATATCCTGGAGCGATACGCGCACTTGGCTCTATTAAAGCTTGTAAAAGTTGCTCTCTAGTTAATCTTGATGCCACTCCTTTTAAGTTTGGACCTACCGTAGCTCCTTCACCACCCACATTGTGACAACGAACGCATTGAATGGTGGAGTTATAATTAAAGTTATTTCTACCATCCGTGAGGGAGCCTCCGTACAAGGCTTCTTTAAACTCATCCGTTAAAGTTCCTTTTACTTTTAGGGCATCCAGTTTAGCGACTAATTTTTCTTCATTTGTTGCTTCTACAGCTTCCATTAAATCTAATTTCACTCCCACGGGAAGCTTATTGTCCACCATTCTTTGGATTAAATCAGCAAGAATAGCGGAGGTGTTAGCAGCTTTCATTTTTGCCATACTTTGAAGTAGTAATTGCTGCTCGATAAGCGTTCCTTTCTCAAAAATAGGTTCAGTAATGGCGGGTAATTCGCTTGATGTTAATTCAATTTTATTTAAGTGACTCAAAGCCGCAGCACGTACAATTTTGCTTGTATCTGAGATACCTTTCTCTAGGACATAGGCTAATTTAGAGGTATTTAAATCTGCTAATGAGTTAATTAAGGCCGCTTTTACTTTTGATTTGTTGTGTTTTGTTAATAATTCGATTTGAGAATCCGTAAACTCTTTCAATTGTAAATCAGCAATTAATTTAGCCGTAGCAATTAACACGTCCGGATTTTCTGACGCTAAAAAAGCTTGTATTTTAGGTTGAATTCTGGCTACTACATCGGCTGGGTTTCTATCCAATGCTCCTCTATGGCGACCATCCACGCGATCCATGACGGATGGATTTGCCCACGAACCTAAGGTGGCAATCGCTTCCGCTCTCACATCTTCTGAAATTCCTGTTCTTTCAGAGTAGGCAATTAATAAATCAATTTCTTTTGCTGTTCCCACGCGTAAACACGCATTAATGGCACGGCGTATAATCACCTCATCCTTTAAGCGTGTATCTGCTAAAGTAGCGGCTAAGGCAGGTAAAGCCGCAGGAATAGATTCGTCATCATTAATAGCTCTAGCTGCTTCAGCTACGATATATTCATCTGAATCAGCTAAGAAAACCTGAATTCCAGGATGAGCTAAACGTCGCAGCACAAGCACAGCTGCAATGCGCAAAGAACGATTGGGCGAATTTTGTAATGCTAATAAGGGTTCTGCTTTACCTATTCTGCTCAAAGCTAAAACAGCCGCGTGACGGATATATAAATCTTTGTCCCCATTTTTTTCAATTTGTTTCAATAAGCCAGGGATAGCTTTTTCAGACTGAACGCGTCCTACTGCCTGAGCCGCAAAGAAGGCCACTCTCGGATTAGCTGAAGCTAAAAGTGAAATCATTTGAGCTTCAGCGGCAGAATCCTTTAGATCGCCTAAGGCTTTTAGCGATTGTGCCACGATTTCTTCATCCGAATCGATTAGCAATGCTTGAATTGCTGATGCGGCTTTTATTTGGCCTAATCCCCAAATCCCATGAACCCGGGCTAGTTGATTATCTTTTTGCTGTGCCGCTTTTACGAAAATTTCTGTCGCTTTTCTCTCCGCTAATTCATATTGTGCTTTTAAACGAATACGTTGATCAGCATAGAACAATAGCTCATATAATTGAGTCAAACTTTGCTTCGAATAATCCTGTTGAATGAATTTCTTCGTTTGCTCCCGTTCTGACTTTAAGTCATTTTCTTTATCCTCCACATCGATCTTCCAAATACGACCATAGTTCTTCGTATCCCAACCAAAAATCCAATCTGAGGCATATAAAGCGCCTTCAGGCCCGAAACGTATACCGGTTGGAAGAATCCCTTTGATGACATCCTCTTCTGAATTAAAATCAAACGATGCACCTTTGGGTTTTAAATCAAATGACCAAATGTGGGAATTATTAGTATTCCCCACAAACTCGACCAAGAAGAATTTATTTGTCCAGCGCTTTCCTAATGCAGTTCCAGGATTCCAAAGCATCCCCGTAGGGCCATTATGGAAATTGCGAATAGGCGGAATAATATAAGCCGCCTGCCCCTCCCAATGCGGAATAGATAGCTTTTCATCCATCCAAACTTTGTAGGAATTATTGCGCGGATCTGTATACTTACCATATTGCCAGTTCGAGCGCCATCCAGCATCCGAACCCTCCACTACGTGCACTAATCGCTCACTTTCTCCGGGATGATCGCCATCATTATCGGAGCTGATAAGATTACCAAAATTATCAAACACAAATTCGTGCGTATTTCGCAAACCACTAGCATAGACCTCAAATTCCGAACCATCTGGATTAGATCTTACGATAACACCCGAGTTAGGGTGTTTATATTGTCTCCCGTCTTTCGCCGTGATATTAGCCCCAATATCCCCTATTTGCCAGTAAATTTTACCATCCGGTCCTTCTGTTACTCCTGACATTCCATGTCCACCAAAACCAATATGAACCGCATATCCTGTCGAGATGGATTGTGGATCTTTCCATTGACCATTATCATGCTTTAAACGCATTAAATCTGGTCCAATAGCTACGAATGCATCTTTTTTACGAACTAATAAGCCCCCAGCCACGTCGGTAACTTCTTCATTAAATCCATTAAATACGCGTGTAGATTTATCTGCATATCCATCGCCATTCACATCTTCTACTTTGTAGATTTCTTCTTTCTCCACCTTTAAATCCAACCAATCATGGGATCCATCCCCATTCATATCTGGCAACCAGGTATTTTTTGCACTATTTTCTGGCGCAAAGTTTCGTCGTAAAAAAGCTCTTCTATCTTCAACGGTTTGAAATCCGATAGATTCCGTCATCCAATCACGGTGTCCTCTAATATCAAATTCAGATGCCTTGTTTCGGTTCGTGCTATTGACAAAAATCGCACCATTATCATCCACAGCGATAGCTACTGGATCCTGCAGAAGAGAATCAGATGCCCATAAATCAATTTTTAGACCGGGAATGATCTTGATTGGCTGTTTGTCTTTTACAGCTTTGGCAGTCTCCAAAACCTTAGATTGATCAACTAAAATAATTTTATAGGTATCATCTTTGCTTTGCTTAGAGCAAGCTGCGATACTAAGAATGACACTAGAATAGAGAAATAATTTTTTCATATGGTGTATTAATTTTCTTCATCCATCATACTGCGACGTTGTTTAGCCGCTTGTTTGGTGGTTTTGAAACGGTAGTTAAAAATCAAATTAACGGATCTTAAACGTCCTTGCGATTCACCACGGGTAAAGAATCCTGATCCATCTCGAGGTTCTAAAAACCGTGATTCGTAGCGATTAATTCTGGAGTTAAAGATATCTAAAATACTTAAAGTTAGCGTACCATTTCCTTTAATTATGTCTTTTGAAGCAGATAAATCTACCCAAGCCATATATCCACGGCTACCCTGCGGCGTAAGTTGTGGGGCTTCATAATTAGCTCTTATTTGGAAATCAGTGAGTCCGATTTTAATGCGAGAGCTATGTCGAACAAACCAGGAATAGGTATCACTTTTAAAGGCTGCATTGATATTTGAAGCATCTGCAATGGCCCTAAAGGCATTAAAACTTAGGTCAGCCTTATAGGATTTGGTAAAATTCCATGAACTTGCCATTTCGATACCCATTGATTGTTGATCGGATATATTTGCGGGTAAAGTCCTTGAAAATCCTAAGCTATCTACTGTTCGTATACGTTCAATTTTTCCTGATGTTTGGCGATAATAAATCGAGGAACTGATACTTCCTTTATCGAAATATTTTAAATGCCCTAGGTCAAATGAATTAGTGAATTCTGGATTCAAATTTGGATTACCTGAGAAGAAATTTCGGTTATCTGATAGTGTGACAAAAGGAGACAAATCATTATAGGTAGGACGTCTCACCCGCCTAGAATAGCTCAATTGAAAAGAATTATCAGGTGTGATGGTATAGGTAAAATGTGCGCTTGGAAACAAATTCGCATAGTTTCTAGGGTTTTTCTCCCTGGTCAGCTGCAGTTCAGTTTGTATATCTGTCGTCTCCGCTCTTAGCCCAAATTGATAAGAGAATTTCTGCATTTTACTTCCAAAAATAAAATAGGCAGCGGAGATATTTTCCTTATAATTAAATATATTTCGAAGGTTAGGCAGGATGGTAAATTCCCCATTTGCTTGTTTTTCTGTTACGATGTAGTCATTAATCATATCACGAAAACTTGTCCGTAGTCCCATTTCTATCTTCGCATCTTTACCTATCGGATTTACATAATCTGCTTGTAAGATCCATTGGCGCTCAAACTCGTCATTTAAGGCTTTTTGCACCTTATTAAGCTCATTTATGGCTGTTCCGTCAGGTTTTTTTCCATTTTGGGTATATAATTGATCAGAACGTTCCCAATAGTCTAAATAGCGTAAATCAGCAGTAAATTCCTGCCCTTTCTTCGCAAAATTTTTCTTAAAAGTCAAGGCATACTCTCCATTAGGTTCTGCCTCCTTTTCGTCTTGTTGTCGATAGGTATCACTATAGAGATTGGATAAATTACCGCGGTAGTCTAGGTAGTAAAAGTCAGTGATACGTCGCACATCGGTACGTCGGTAGATATAGGAAGCCGTTAAAATGGTTTTATCATTGAAGAAATAATCGGCTCCACCGCGTACATTATTGACTAAACCGGTAACATTATTGTAGGAACGTTGTTCTAAGAAATTAGTTTGTTTTCCAGTGTAGACCTCTTGGTAAATAGTGTTTTTACCTGGTGTCCGGCGATAGAATACCCCATAATTGACAAAGAAATTGAATTTGTTCTTTCGGTAATTGACGATGGCCGTACCCCCAAAATTCTCTGGATATCCAGTCGTGGTTTCGATCGCCCCATTAAATCCTTGGTTTTGGTTTTTCTTTAATACGATATTGATTATACCGGCCATTCCCTCTGCCTCATAGCGAGCGGATGGATTCGTAATGATTTCTACTTTATCGATCAAATTTCCTTGCAAAGATTGTAAACCCGACGATCCATTTATGCCCGCTAAAGTAGACGGTTTTCCATCGATCAAAATACGGACGTTATCACTTCCACGCAGTTTAATCGCTCCTTCTGGGTCTACTTGTATCGAAGGTAGATTACCCAAAATCTCAGCAGCTGTCGCTCCTTTATTTGCTAAATCTGTTCCTACATTAAATATTCGCTTATCTAAGTTTAGTTCCATCGAGGCTTTTTGGCCCTTAACGACTACCTCATTTAAGGTCTGATTACTTTCTTTAACGGAAATCGTCCCTAAATTAACGGAGGACATAAATGACTGATTAGCCATTTTAAGGGGCTCATAACCAATGCTTTCGATCAACAAATCATAAACACCCGGAGCTATTTCCACGCTAAATTTACCCTTTTCATTCCCAATCGTTCCGGTCACAAGCGCCGCACCTTTAAACAGGCGAATGCTCGAAAAAGGAACATTGACCTCCCCTTGAATTTTAACTTTATTTTGGGCAATTAAGCTGAATGAACACAATAGAAGTAGTATCGGAAGGAGCCGAAAAATTTTCATATACTAGGTTTAGAATTATCTTGTAAGATAGAAAGACAATTTTATATAGTTTATACCCTCCTGACCCGATTTATTCTTATTTTTAGATTCTCAACACCAAACTATGAAAAAATTATTCCCTCTTATTTTACTTTTATTAACACACCTCACGCAAGCGAATCCTTACGAAGCGCAAGCTAAGCGGGTGACTATTCACCGCGATCAATGGGGAATTCCGCATATATATGGCAAAACGGATGCAGATGCAGTTTTTGGGCTTATGTATGCGCAGTGCGAGGATGATTTTGCGCGTGTGGAGTTGAATTACATCGAAAAACTAGGTCGAATGTCAGAGGTGAAGGGAGAAAAAGAGCTCGCTTATGATCTGTATATTAAACTATTAATAGATGAGACGGAGGCCAAAGAAGAATACAAGACGAGTCCTCTTTGGTTGAAAAAACTCCTACATGCCTATGCGGATGGGATTAATTATTACTTACTGAAACATCCCGAGGTTAAACCTCGCCTTATCACGCATTTTGAGCCATGGTTTCCCCTTTTATGGACAGATGGATCCATCGGTGCTATTTCTACCGGGGACGTGACAGAACAAGAAACCGCACTTTTTTATGGTTTACCTAAGCAGGTGGCCAGTGTGAAGTACCAAAATCCTAATGAAAAATTAACTGGATCCAATGGTTTTGCCGTAGGTCCGTCCCTTTCCACTTCTGGACATTCGCTTTTTTACATAAATCCCCACGTGACTTTCTATTTTAGACCGGAAGTGCACGTGGTTAGTGAAGAAGGATTATCAGTATATGGCGCTGTTACGTGGGGCCAATTCTTTATCTATCAAGGTTTTAATCCTTATAATGGTTGGATGCATACCTCATCTGAGGTAGATGTGGCCGATGCCTATGTGGAAACCACTAGAGATAATCAAGGTACGATGGAATATCTTTTGGATGGAAAATGGATTCCATTTAAAACGAAATGGATTACCCTGGGCTCCAGAATAATCAAAACTTATTATAATCATCGGGGCCCTATTTTAGCTGTTAGAAATGGCCATTGGATTTCTGTTCGTTCCTATAACCGGGCAAGAAAGAGTTTGATCCAAAGTTGGTTACGTACAAAGACGACAGGTTTTGATTCTTTTAAGCGAGTTATGGAAATGCGAGCTAATACCTCGAACAATACCGTTTATGCGGATAACAAAGGAAATATAGCCTATTGGCATGGTAATTACGTGCCTCGTAGAGATGGGGCGCGGGATTGGGGTGTTCCTCAGGACGGATCATCCTCTAAAAACGATTGGCGTGGACTCCATAAGTTGGATGAAATAGTGCATAGCTATAATCCGGCTTCAGGTTGGATTCAGAATTGCAATTCCACACCTTTTACTGTTTCAGGCGTATCAAGTCCTAAACGAACTGATTATCCGGTCTATATGGCACCAGATGGAGAGAATTTCCGTGATCGTAACGCGGTTCGCTTGTTCTCCCAAACGGGTAAATTAGATTTGGCTGGATTAATAGGACTTGGATATGATCGCCGATTGATGGCGTTTGAGGTGTTATTACCACCACTTGTAGAGGCTGCAGGAAAAGAAGCTGATTTGCAGGAAGTGGCTCAAATATTGAAAGATTGGGATTTTAATGCATCCACGACGTCTATTGCCCAAACAATAGCGATACGCTGGGGACTGAAAATTATGCCTAAAATACCTAAGGCCATGCAATTCGGTGGTGAAACGGATGTGGTTCAGAATATCGAAAAATACGCTGAATCTGGATCTAAAGTAGAAATGCTACAAGCATTGAGGGATGTGATGGCAGATCTAAAAAAGGATTTTGGTACCTGGCGAGTTTCATGGGGTGAATTAAATCGTTTTCAACGCGTTTCGAATGGAGAGGTCTTGCAAATGGACGATGATAAACCGAGCATTCCCGTACCTTTTACCTCTTCCGCCTGGGGACAGCTTCCCTCCTACACAAGTCGTTCGATTCAAGGGTCGAAAAAGTGGTATGGGGTGAATGGTAATAGCTTTATTGCAGCGGTGGAATTTGGACCTAAAATTAAAGCCTATTCGCTTTTAGCTGGAGGCCAAAGTGGTGATCCCAACTCCCCTCATTTTTTTGATCAAGGCAAGAATTATTCAGATGGAAAATTTAAGGAAGTTTATTTTTACAAAAGTGATGTAATGAAGCATGTTGTCTCTTCTTATCATCCTTAAAATTTTGTATATTTAGAGATAAACAACCAAAAATGCCTAATCAAATACAAGCCGGATTCGAGTTTGAAGCCATATTTCAAGAGGCTGCGATTGGCATTATTGTGACAAATTCCGGCTTTGAAATTATTCTTTCCAATCGATTTGCAGACAAACTTTTTGGCTTTGATGAGAACGAATTGTTGGGTGAAAATATATCCTTATTAATTCCGAATCACCTGAAAGATAGACATCAGGGTCATTTAGATCATTTAGGTCACGAAAAGCCCATATCCAGACCCATGGGAGTCGGTTTAGATTTAAAAGCCAAGCGAAAAGATGGTTCCCTTTTTCCCATTGAAATTTCCTTAAGTCACTTTAAAGCGGCGCAAAGTATGCATTACATTGCATTTGTGAGTGATGTGACCTTAAAGAGGAAGGTGGAGATGGAGTTGATTTTAAAGAATCAGCAGATTAACCAGTTGAACGAAACGCTAGAGCAAGAAGTGGCAGCTCGAACTCAAGCTCTTCAAAATACCTTGGATAAATTAGAGGTAAACGCGAAGGAACTTGAAATCTCCTTAGAGAAAGAAAAAGTATTAGGGGATTTAAAGACGCGTTTCGTATCGATGGCCTCCCATGAATTTAGAACGCCATTAACCTCCATTTTAGGATCAGCCACTTTAATCGAAAAATATGCTAAAGCAGAGGATCAACCTAAGCGTGAACAGCATATTAATCGAATTAAATCTTCTGTGAGTCATTTAACAGAGATATTAGAGGAATTTTTATCCGTAGGTAAATTAGAGGACGGAAAATTAGAAATTCATAAATCTGAGTTCTCCATTCAAGATTTTTTACAGGATATTCTTTCAGACTTCAGTACCTATAACCAATCAATAAGAGTAGAATTAGAAGCGGATTTCATCTGTTTTCAGGATGTCTCTATCCTACGCAAGGTTATATTTAATGGGCTTTCCAATGCCTTGAAATTTTCACAGAAAGAAGTGGTTTTATCCGTTTTTCAGGAGGGAACGCAAGTCGTAATAAAAATTAAAGACCAAGGTATTGGGATTAGTGAAGAAGATCAGAAACATTTATTTGAACGCTTCTTTAGAGGCGGAAATGCGACTGTGATACAAGGTACGGGTTTAGGATTGCATTTAATTGATCGCTATATGCGCTTGATGGGTGGAAAAGTGGAAATTACAAGTGAACTGAATCGGGGTACAGAACTCCTAATTAAGTTCCCTCTTAAATAAGTTTCCTAAAGAATAGAACTATGAGCAAGCGCATTTTAATAATTGAAGATAGCATAGATATTCGGGAGAATACGGCAGAGCTATTAAAATTATCTGGATTTAAAGTGGAGACTGCGTCCGATGGTTTAGAGGGGGTTCGATTAGCTCGGACTTGGAATCCAGATTTGGTCATCTGCGATATTATGATGCCTAATTTAGATGGATTTGGCGTATTGCAAGTATTTTCTAGTCAGCCCGAACTTTCGAGTATTCCGTTTATCTTTTTAACGGCTAAAATAGATCGAGCTGATATGCGTAAAGGAATGGAAATGGGAGCTGATGATTATTTGACTAAACCTTTTCAGGAAGTGGAATTATTAAGAGCCATCGAAGCCCGTTTCAAGAAGTCTAAAACGATTAGTCCTTTAACAGATTCGGTTACTGATGTCTCAGCAGTACACGAAGCGCTTAGTTTTTTAGATTTACCTACCTGGGTTGGAGAAAAGAAAAATCAAACACATGCGAAAAAGCAGGTAATTTATTCCGAAGGGGATCATCCGATTCGATTGTATTATTTGGTCAAAGGAAAGGTAAAAACCTATCATACGAATAAAGATGGTAAGTATTTCATTACCTCTTTTGTTCAAGAAGGCGATTTTTTTGGATTTGTAGACGTCCTAGAAAATCAGGCATATCGCGAGAGTGCAGAATCGCTAGAAGAAACGCATATAATTAGTGTTTCAGCCAACGATTTTTTACAAAGAATCAAGGAAAATATCCACCTGGAAGTCTTTTTCAGAAAAGCTTTAACAACTTATTTATTAAAAAATGAAAAGCTATTAGTCGAAATGGCTTACCAAAGTCTTCGTATGCGTGTGGCAATGGTATTAGTTGAACTTGCTAAAACTTATGGAAATAATCTCTCGGACCCATTAGTGATAAAGCTTTCCCGAGAAGATCTAGCCTCTCGCGTGGGTACAGCCACCGAATCTGTTATTCGTACCCTGAGTGACTTCAAAAAAGAAGGATACGTAGATGTGAAGGGAGGAGAAATGACTTTGAAAAATATCGAAGGACTGGCAAAGCTAAAATACTAGCTAAATGGATGGCAAATGATCGGGCTCAGACTTGAGTGCGTTAAATAATTAGAATAGGAAATTCCGATACCCCAGGCTCCTCTAAATAAGAGTATTCCGGCTATAAACCAGCCTAGGTATAGAAAAATGGGTTGCTTCTTTAATTTAGATGATCCCCAAATAAACAGTTGCAGCGCTGGCAAAGTGGCAATTCCTAAAATCACCATACTAAAGGCTCCGTAAAGTGGATTGGGTTGAATCAAAGCCACACTTAACCCAGCCACCACAAGGCCACAGGGTAATAAGCCATTCGCCATCCCTAATACGAAATAACCACTAGGTCCCATTTTTGTACTCCATTTTTGCAATTTTTTACCTATGGTTTGATGTAAAAAGGCGAGAGGCCCCTCTCCTATGTTCTGGCTTAAAATAAGCAAGATCAATACCCCTGCCAATAAATAATAATAGGACCACAAATTAGGAAATAACCAAATGGAACCTATCCCAGCCACTAAATAGCCTAAAATGCCATACATGAAAATTCGTCCCAAGGGATATAATACCATTCTGGTGGGGGAATGTCCGCGGGAATTAATTTGTGCCACGAGTGGTCCGCACATCGCAAAGCAATGCCAACTTCCGGCTAGTCCGATCAGAAAGGTATAATACCAGGTTTGCATTATGGAATCATTATTCTTTGCTCTTCAATGTAATTTTCCCCGTCTTTTTCCCAGCTTAGACTCACATTCCATGGTCCCTTTTGCAAGAAGTCAGTGGAGATGAATGCCGTTCCTGAAGTATCTGCAGTAATTTCTACTGTTTTATCTAAAGAGGCATTTGAAGGACGATAAAATACGATGCGACCCTGTAATACGGTAGCAGGAAAATGAATCTCCGCCTGCTTGAAATCTGCTGAAAATTCCAAGGAAGCCTTTACTGATAAAGCAGCCGTTTGCTCCCTTTCATTGATTTTTTGTTGAAATGCCTGTCCATCAGCATAATAATTTTTGCCTACTAATTCGATGGATTCGTTGGACATATTGACATAAAAATAAGCCATAAATGCCCCAAAAAGTACAAAAGTGACCATGATTCCATGTCCCCAGTTAAAGTTAAATTTATTCATCAGGTTGTATAAAACTGGTTTTAATTATCTCTTCTTTAGCACTAGTTTCCGTAATACGAATCGGAACTTTATCTCCATTTTTCCAAACGCCCATTTTGATTCGTAGGAAAAATTCCCCTTTCGTCATCTTACCAGCGTTGACTAAATTAATGGACTTTCCTACCCACACAATGGTAAAAGGCTCTTGCGCTTCAATTTTAAAGCTTTGGGGCTCCATCGATTTATTGAGGATTTCCATTTGGTATAAATTACTTACCTCGTGTTTCTTTTCATCTACTTGGAAAATCATACCAGGAGTACGCAATAAAGTAGTTTCAAAGTTTGTCCGCGTGACTAACATATAAGCTAAACCCGCGACAATTAAGGCTAAAACCGTGCTGTATGCACCGATACGCAAAGTGAATTTCAGCTTTTGGCCTGAATTAACACCATTCAAGGAATCGTAACGAATTAAGCCAGTCGGTTGATGTGTTTTCTCCATTACCGCGTCGCACGCATCTATGCAGGACGTACAGCCGATACATTCTAGCTGATTGCTTCCATTTCGAATATCAATTCCCGTAGGACAAACGCGAACACACCAATGGCAATCGATACACGCCCCTTTATCGGCTCCTTTTCCACGAGGCTCTCCCCTTTTGTGATCATATTGCACAAGAATGGAATTATTATCCAATAATACCCCTTGCAAACGCCCATAGGGACAAATGACCATACAAACGATCTCTCTAAATCGGGCAAATACTAGGTAAAAGACCGCTGTAAATAGGAGAATAGCTACTAAACCCACCATGTGATCATATGGAGACTCCGTGATTAATTTTAGCCATTCCTTTTTACTTATGATATACATCAAAAAGGTATTCGCAATGGCAAAAGATAGAATAATAAACAAGCTATGTTTTATACCTCGCTTCATAATCTTCTCCGTATTCCAGGGTGCTGACGCTAACTTCCTTTGTGCCTTATCATCCCCTTCGATCCAGTATTCGATTTTTCTGAAAAGCATTTCCATAAAAATGGTTTGCGGGCATGCCCAACCGCACCAAATTCGGCCAAAAAGCACCGTAAATAAACTGACAAACAAGAGAAAGGCGACTAAACCAAGCGCTACTAAATGGAAATCCTGAGGAAAAAAGGGAACTCCCCAAAAAATAAATTTGCGTTCTATAACATTAAATAGAAATATCGGATTGCCCTTATATTCTAGCCAAGGTATTCCAAACAATAGCGTTAATAGTACATACGAAAAATACGTTCTTAGGCGGTAAAATTGTCCGATAATGCGACCCGGATAGATCCAAAGTCGTTTACCGTCCTTTGTCTGGTTGTACAGATGGTTCCGGTAATCATCATTATCTAGATTTAATTTAGACATACATAAAAAGGTCCGATTTCCTCGGACCTTAGGGGTTTAAAACTTAGGAGGTTCTTCTCTGACGGTGCTTTTGTGGAGCATTTTGTATAGAGGACAAATTCTTACCAAGCCGGTTACCGCAATTATAACTGAAACGACATAAACAGCTAAAGCGAAATCTGGTGGAATTATTTTAGCATAAGCTAAAATGATCAATACGAGGGACAATGCAATGCGTACAATTTGGTCCATTTTACCAACATTCTTTCTCATAATTTTAGTTTTTAAGGTTATTTTACTTCAGTTCCTTGTGGCTCCTTCGCTCCAGCAGGATTTGTTCCTTGAAGCGTTATAATAAAGGACGCCACTTTTTGAATTTGTAAGGGATTTAAAGTCTTATTCCAGGCAATCATTCCTTTTTCGGGAACACCATACGTTAAGGTTTTAAAGATGGATTTTATATCACCGCCATGTATCCAAAATTTATCCGTTAAATTAGGCCCCACGCCTCCTTGCCCCTTATCACCATGACATGCTATGCAATTCGAACTATAAATTTGTGAACCTTCTGCTAAATCCTTCGCCCCATTTACTACCGTCACATTGTTCTCGTTCACGGAGTTAGCAAATTTCTTCATATATACTTCTCTCTCTTTCGCAGCTATAGCCACCTCGGTTTTATATTCTGTTTCTTGGATATTACCATCCTGGTAAACGTGGTAATAAAAGGCATAAACTACGGCGAATAGAATTGTTGAATAGAAGAGATACATGAACCAGGGAGGTGTCGGATTATCTAATTCTTCGATACCATCGTGTGTATGATCCATCAATAGCTCTTTTTCTTTTTCCAAAGGTTGTAAGCCTGTGAAACCATTCCACCAGCTCAATTTTTCAGTGGAGTCAGGTGTAGCCTTTTCAGCTATGTTTTTCAAGGCCACATGCAATTGTAGCGTTACGATCAAAATGACAATCCCAGTCATCAGAATCATACTGACTAACCAAATTTCAACGACATTAACAGACATAGTAGTATTATTTTAAGTTCTCGTTTAATTTAGTTCCTTCGTTAAAGGGCATTAACTCCATTTCAAGAAGGTGCTTTTTGTCCATCCAAATTAAGTAGACGCCTACTAAAACGAAGAAGGTGAAAAAGGTCAGTAGCGAGAAAATCATATAATTATCTGCTCCTGGGATAGTCGATATAAATTGCTTAAACATGATCTTATTTTTTAGAGATGTCAGTACCTAAACGTTGTAAGTAGGCAATCAAAGCAATAATCTCTTTGTCTTGACTCACTTTAATTTTCTCCAAAGCTAAATTTGCTTGGATGGTTTTAGCTTGCGTATCCAAGTCCTTAACCGCATTGCTTACCTCTTGAGTGGAATAAGGCACGCCTAGTTTTTTCATAGCCGCTAACTTATCTTGGGTTTGAGACGTATTCAATGTTTGTTCTAATAGCCAAGCATAATTCGGCATGATTGAACCTGGAGACATACTACTAGGCTCTCTCATGTGATGGTAATGCCATGAATCCGGGTATTTGCCACCCTCTCTATGCAAATCCGGACCGGTACGCTTCGATCCCCACAAGAAAGGATGATCGTATACAAACTCCCCTGATTTAGAGAATTCCCCATAGCGTTCGGTTTCACTTCTAAACGGACGAACTAATTGCGAGTGGCAGCCTACGCACCCTTCCCGGATGTAAATATCACGTCCCTCTAATTCGAGTGACGTATAGGGTTTCACAGATTCGATTGTGGGTACGTTTGATTTGACCATAAACGTAGGTACTAATTCGACCAAAGATCCGATCAATATCATCACTAAAGAGGCCACCAATAATTGGATAGGACGTTTTTCAATCCAACGGTGCCAGTGTACATCACTTTCTGTTTTTTCTTCGATGATGGCCAAAGGTGCAGCCTCTGCTTTCTCATTCGCTAACAAAGTTCCCTTTGCCATCGTTTTGTATAAGTTGTAGGCCATTAATATAGCACCCGTTAAATACAAAGTACCCCCAAAGGCACGCATCATGTGCATCGGTAATAATTGCAAAGTAGTATCAAGGAAGTTACCGTATTGCAAGGTTCCATCTGCTGTGAATTGTTTCCACATCATTCCTTGTGTAAATCCAGAGATATACATCGGAATGGCATAGAAGGCGATGCCGATTGTTCCGATCCAAAAGTGTGCTTTGACTAATTTTTCAGAGTAAATAGTTGTTTGGAAAATGCGCGGCATAAGCCAATACAACATGGCAAAGATTAAAAAACCATTCCAACCTAAGGCACCTACGTGTACGTGTGCAACGATCCAGTCGGTAAAGTGTGCGATGGCATTAATGTTTTTTAAGGATAACATGGGCCCCTCGAAAGTAGCCATTCCATAACAGGTGATACCCACCACCATGAATTTCAAAATGGTATTTTCTCGAACTTGATCCCAAGCTCCTCTCAAGGTTAATAATCCATTAATCATACCTCCCCAAGACGGAGCAATTAGCATAATAGAGAAAACAACCCCTAAGGACTGAGCCCAATCAGGTAAGGAAGAATATAATAAGTGGTGAGGACCAGCCCAGATATAGATAAAGATCAATGCCCAGAAGTGTAAAATAGAAAGACGGTACGAATAAACCGGACGATTTGCCATTTTTGGCAAGAAATAATACATCAAACCTAAAAAGGGAGTTGTCAAGAAAAAGGCCACCGCATTGTGCCCATACCACCACTGAATTAAGGCATCTTGAACACCGGCGTATACATAATACGATTTAAATAAAGAAATAGGTAATTGAACCGAGTTCGTTAAGTGCAAGACTTCAACGGTAATAAACGTAGCGATATAGAACCAAATAGCCACATATAGATGGCGCTCTCTTCTTTTAAAGATGGTTCCAAACATATTGATTCCAAAAGCCACCCATACCAAGGTAATTGCAATATCAATAGGCCACTCTAATTCCGCGTATTCATGAGAAGTCGTAATACCTAAGGGTAAAGTCACCGCAGCTGCTACGATAATTAATTGCCAACCCCAAAAATGGAAACTGGACAAAAAATCACTAAACATTCTAGCTTTTAAAAGCCGTTGCAGGGAATAATACACCCCAGCGAAAATGGCATTGCCTACGAAGGCAAAAATCACCGCATTCGTATGCAATGGACGTAAGCGGCCAAAAGTTCCGTATTGTGTTAAATTCCACGAGGGGGCAAATAATTGAGTAGCAATAATAACACCTACTGACATTCCTATTACCCCCCAAAGGATAGTGGCAAGTGAAAAGTTGCGAACAATTTTATTATCGTAATAAAATTGCTCTAATGAGGTAGATTTTGTGCTCATAGATTTTTGGTTGTTTCGTCTTCCTGTAAAATGCGCATGGCTGGAGTAATTAAATCCTCTTGTTGCCCTGTTCGGATGGACCAAACAAAGGCAATGACGAATCCTAATGCCATTAATAGGCTCAATCCGATCATTAGGTACATTATTTCCATTTATTTCACATTTTATTTGTTGCAATTTCGGGCAATAGGTTCATTGAAAACCTGACTTCAATCATGTTTAATCCTGATTTTATTCCGTTCTAAACCATGCCCTTTCTGGTTCATTTCCCAGGTCGCAATTACTAACATACTTATCGAGTTGATGGGCATTAAAATGGCAGCTATCATCGGATATAGCGTACCTTGAATCGCATAGCTTAATCCAAAACCATTATAGACTAAGGAAAGTAAGAAACTTGCTTTTATTAGTTTTAGGCCAAATTTGGAGTAATTTAAATACTCCCCTAATCGGGGTAATTCGGAACCTTTCAAGATGGCATCTGATGATGGCGTAAAATGCAAATGATCATCTGATACAGCAATTCCTACCTGCGCCTGCTTTAATGCCCCGGCATCATTTAATCCATCGCCTATCATCGCTACGATTTTGCCTTGATTCTGGAGTTTTTGAATGTATTCCATTTTCTCTAATGGACTGCATTCGAATTTCATGTGATCTTGATCTTCAAACCAATCCAATAAATGCGCCGCATGTTCTTTTTTATCTCCCGAAATCAAGTGTATTTCATATTGATGTCTTAAGCGATGTAAGAGCGCTTCTATACCCGGTCTATTTTCCCATGGGAATTCGATATAACCGATAGGTTTATGATTAATAGCTACGAATAAGCGTGTTTCGGAGGAGAAAAAGCCTTCAGGAGAATCTACGTGATTATGCGTGTATTTCGCACTTCCTATTTGGACAAATAAATCCCCAAAATCAGCCTCTAAACCTTTTCCAATAACTTCTTTGAATTCTTTTAATGGAATAATTGTTCGATGTTGCAAGAACTTTTTCACCTGCTTGGATAACGGATGAGTGGATTGAAATACCAGTGAATACAGCGCATTCCACTCGTTATCCAAAAGTCCTCTGGTGAACGTAATTTTAGGGACTGATTGACTTTGTAAAGTTAGCGTGCCTGTTTTATCAAAAACTAAAGTATCTACTTGCGCCATTCGCTCAAAAGCCTGTATATCCTTCACGAAGAAGTTGAATTTCGCCAGCCAGCGAATACCATGTCCTAATGCAAAAGGATAAGAAACGGCTAAGGCGCAAGGGCAAGCTATCACAAGAATACTGACGACGGCATTAGACCATTTACTCGGATCTATTTGGTACCAATAAATTCCAGCGGCTGCGGCCAGGCTTATCAGAACGACCGTAAAATACATGCCCACCCGGTTAGCAAAATTCTCCCAGTTTTCTGATTTATGGTTCGCGTCCTTAAAGACTTGCTGTTCCCAAAGCTGCGTTAAATGACTTTGCTTCAGCTCTTTACTAATTTGAATCTCAATAGCTTCCCCCAGATGTTTTCCGCCGGCATAAATAGATTGCCCCGCTGTAATCGGAATTAATTCGCTTTCTCCCGTCACAAAGCTATAATCCATCTCGCTTTTTCCCTTTAATAAATAGGCATCTGCAGGTATAATTTCTTGATTTCGGATAAGAAGTCGATCGCCTATTTCAATCCCTTCTAATGGTGCAGTTACCTCAATACCATTGGCTACTTTAGTTACCACTAAGGGAAAATAGGCCTTGTAATTGCGTTCAAAAGATAAAAAATCAAACGATTTCTGCTGAAACCACTTCCCTATCAATAAAAAGAAAATTAGTCCTGATACCGAATCAATATAACCAGCACCCGTATGTGATAGTATCTCATAGGCACTTCGGCCATAGCCCACTAAAATGCCTAGTAAAATAGGTAATTCAATGGTCATTTTACGCAGTTTCAAATGGGCATATACATTGCTTATATAATCTGATCCCGAATAAAATACGGCGACACTACCTAAGGCTAAATTCAAATAACCAAACAAATGTTGTAAGGATCCATCCTCAATTCCCAAATATTCAGGAAAGCTAAATAGCATGACATTTCCCGCACAAAATCCGGCGATGCCCAATTTTAGAAAGAGTTGTTTTTGGCTATTATTCTGAGGTTTTTCCGCCTCATTGGAGATATGTGGTTCGTATCCTAAACTCGCGATTAAGGTCGCCAGAGCGCCTAAGCTTAGTTTATCTTCTTTGAACCAGACGGTTAAATCTTTTTTGCCAAAATTCAGGCTCGTCTTAATGATTTGCTCATTTAGTCTTTGTAAGTTTTCAAGTAAATACAAGCAAGAGCGGCAATGAATGGCAGGGAGATGGAAGCTGACTTTAGAGAAGGAGGCATTCGAAAATGTAATTAATCGATTACGGAAAGCCGCATTGTTCAAAAACTCAAAATTCTTACCTGTGGGAGAAATACCCGGATTCAGATCGCAGCTATAGTAGTCTGAGAGGTGATTATCGTTTAACAGTTCGTAAACCCGCTCGCAACCCTGGCAGCAAAATGATTTGTCATTTTTTAAAATAGTTATTTCTCCACATTTGTCACCACAATGGAAACAGCTATTTCCTTGTTCTATCTTAGGTTCCTTTTCTATTTTTATATTCATTTAGATAACGATAATGTGTCAAAATTCGGAATTTTGAAGGGAGATTTTTGTGATAAACTACACGTAGAAAACTGATCGATATCAGTATTTGGGTGTAAATAACCTCGTATTTTCGTATTGTTATTTATACAAATGAAAAATTTTTCAGATACAGAGCGGAAAGTATTAGCGAGTGGGATTGAGCTCCGTTATTTGCCAGAAGAGTATTTATTTAGGTTGGGTCAAAAAGCAGAGTTTGTCTTTTATTTGCAAGAGGGCAGTTTGATTTTAGAAGGACTTGCGGGTATTACTACCATTGATCACAAGGGCCTATTTATTGGAATTGAAGAAGCAATTGACGAAAAAAAGCACGTGTATTCTGCTATGACTACCAGCAGTGCTCAATTTTTAGTATTTGAAAGGAAGTATTTTCAATTTTTGATTGATGAATTCGACTTAGCACTTCCCTATTTCGAGTTAAAAAAAGCTGAATTGAATGAGCTTTTACAAAAAGTTCAATTGAACTACAAAGTGTAGAATAGTTTAGAGTGGTATTTAATTGGGTTTTTGGCCCCCTTTTGCTTTTAGCGGAAGGGAGCTTTATTTTAAGGGGCTATCTTTTTCCTTTTTGAGGGTATTATAGACCATTTTGTCGAAAAATCCATTCATCCATTTGTTCAAGAATACCGTTAGTTTACCTTGGAAAGTTAAAACTAAGGTCTTCTTTTTAGCTTGAAATGCATCAGCTATTCGAGTCGCTACTTCTTCTGCTAACATCATATTTCCTTCATCTCGCATACTTTCCCCCGTTATTTTTCCCTCACTATTTAAGGAGGCGGCTCTGATATTAGATGCGGTGAATCCTGGACAAGCGATTAAAACGTGCACTCCTGTCTCTAATAATTCTGTTCTTAAGGCTTCCAGGAATCCATTCATAGCAAATTTAGAAGCGGAATAGCCCGTTCTAACCGGCAATCCTCTATATCCAGCGATAGATGAAATACCTATTATCCCTCCTTTAACGGCTTTAATATGAGGCAATGCGGCATGTGTGGCGTATACCGTCCCCCAAAAATTAATATCCATTACTTGTTTTAGAACTTGTAGATCTACAGTTTCGAACATAGATCTCATGGAGATGCCTGCGTTGTTAATTAATAGATCTATTCTGCCAAATAGTTGAATAACCTGATTTACCATCGCACGGGTTTGCTCTTCTGACGCGGAGTCGCAAACGATTCCTTTGGCGTTTATTCCAGCTGCTTTTAATTCTGCTTCTGCCGCGGTTAGATTCTGTTCGTTTCGTCCTGTAATGACTATTTGTGCCCCTTTTCTTCCGTATTCAAATGCTAATGCCTTCCCAATTCCTGAGGATGCTCCCGTAATGATAACAACTTGATTCTTCATACAAATAAATTTCCTTACGAAGTTAAGGTTTTATCTTGAATTGGTTGGCTTGCCCATATAAAGCCGTATTTTTGTGTACATTTTTAGCCGTATGAGTCAGAAAAAAGAAAAGAAAGCCCCTGTGGTGTTGGAACAAATTGCCATATTGGATTTTGCTGCTGAGGCAAAGTGTATAGCCAAAGTGAACGATGAAGTGATTTTTGTACAAGGTGCCGTAGCTCCTGGAGATATCGCTGATTTACGTATTTTAAAGTCGAAGAAAAGCTTTAAACAAGCTCAAGTCATCAACATTCAAGCCCTTTCAAAACATCGTACAGACGTGGCTTGTAGCCATTTCGGTATTTGTGGTGGATGCAAATGGCAACACGTTTCTTATGAAGCCCAAATGGCCTTCAAAGCGCGTCAAGTAAAAGATAATTTGACTCGTATCGCGAAAGTGAAACTTCCCGAATTTCAACCAATTCTAGGTTCTGAAGAGACTTACTATTACCGAAATAAATTAGAATTCACTTTTTCTTCTGCCCGTTGGCTTACGGAGGATGAAATTGGTAAAGAAGATTTGGGATCTATGAATGCCCTAGGATTCCACGTTCCTGGCCGTTTTGATAAGATTTTGCCTGTCGATCATTGTCACTTACAGCCTGATCCATCTAATGCGATTCGTAATGGTGTTCGTGATTTTGCTGAGGCGAACGGTATCTCCTATTATGAATTGAAAAATCAAAAAGAAGGTGCTTTACGAAACCTGATTATCAGAAATACGGTTACCGATGAATGGATGGTTACCGTTCAGTTTGCCTATGCGACTGAAGAGGAAATTAATTTGGTGATGGAATATTTGAAGTCAACATTTCCGATGATTACCTCTTTAAATTATGTGGTAAATCAAAAAGGAAACGACACTTTCCATGATTTGGAAGTTATTTGTTACTACGGAAAACCTTTTATGGTAGAAACCATGGAGGATTTGAAGTTCCAAATTGGCCCTAAGTCCTTTTTCCAGACCAATGCCAAGCAAGCCCTTAAATTGTATCAATTGGTGCGTCAATATGCTGATTTACAAGGGAATGAAGTCGTTTATGATTTGTATACAGGCACGGGAACCATCGGTTTATTTCTAGCGAAACATGCTACTAAAGTAGTAGGTTTAGAATATGTTGATATGGCAGTAGAAGATGCCCGTATTAATGCTGAATTAAATGGCATTAAGAATGCCACTTTCTTTGCAGGAGATATGAAAAAAGTATTGACGGAAGAATTTATTGCTATCCATGGCGCTCCAGACGTCATAATCACAGATCCTCCTCGTGCAGGAATGGATGTAGATGTAGTGTATCAAATTTTGGCAGTAAAGCCAGCGAAAATTGTTTATGTTTCTTGTAATCCGGCTACTCAGGCACGTGATTTAGCATTATTAGATGCCTCCTATGAGGTAGATGTCGTTCATCCAGTGGATATGTTTCCGCAGACGCATCATGTGGAGAATATAGTGAGGTTGAAACTTAGAGCATAGATTATTTCATTACGCGATTCCGAAATTGTACTACGTATTTAATTAAAGCAAAAAGAATAGAGCATAAAGCATAAATATGGAAGCAAAAAGGGCGATAAATCGCCCTTTTTGTATTATAGAAATGTATCCCCGAAGGGGATTCCAACTTTGTGATTTGTGATTTGTGCTTTGCGCTTTGTGCTTTGAGTTTTAAAAATTGCAAACGCAATTTTTAAAACGGAGTGTTCAAAGGATCATAATCCTCCGGCGGTAAGTTCATTTTGCTTCCTTTGAAAACGTTATCATTGCCTGATTCGAACGCTGAAGTTTGATCGCCTAATGCACTTAGGTCAAAATTACCTCCTTCTTTGTTGTTCGAAAATGGTTGGAAATCTAAGTCACAATATTTGGTGAATTTACCGATGAATTTCAGCCAAACATTTTCGAGTGAGCCTGAACGGTTTTTGGCCATAATAATCTCCCCCATTCCAGTAATCGAGTTTCCTTGATCATCAGCCGTTATTCCATAATATTCTGGGCGGTAGATGAACATTACCTGATCGGCATCTTGCTCAATGGCACCTGATTCACGAAGATCGGACAATTGTGGTTTTTTATTACCACCACGCGTCTCAGTGGAACGATTTAATTGTGACAGCGCAATAACAGGAACATCGAGTTCTTTAGCTAACTGCTTTAATGCACGGGATATTTGGGCAATTTCTTGTTCACGGTTACCGCTTGCGCCTTTTCCGGAACTATCACCCGTCATTAACTGTAAGTAATCTATGACAACGAGATCTATGCCTTTTTGGGCCTTTAAACGACGACACTTGGCTCTTAATTCTAAGATAGATAAGGCTGGGGTATCATCGATAAACATATTTGCCTCAAATAATTTATTAATCTTCGTGTGTAATTGCTGCCATTCGTGCGGCTCTAATTTACCTCGCCGAATCTTGTCCGCATCGATTTCTGCCTCAGCTGAGATAATACGATTCACTAACTGAACGGCACTCATTTCAAGTGAAAATAAGGCGACAGAATGACCAAAATCTACTGCAGCATTTCGGCAAGCCGACACGACAAAGGCCGTTTTACCCATACCAGGACGAGCGGCTATAATGATTAATTCTTGTCTTTGCCATCCAGAAGTCAAACGGTCTAAGTCAGTAAATCCAGATGGAACACCTGTTAAACCACTTTTTTGTAATTGTTTCTTCTCTAATTCATCCACGGCCTTTTTCAAAATATCCGACATACTCTCGTAGTTCTTGCGGATATTAGATTCGGCGATAGTGAAAAGCTCTTGCTCCATCTTATCTAATAAATGGAAAACATCCGATGTGTCTTCGTAAGATAAGCGTTGAATTTCAGAGGATATTTGGATTAGCTGGCGTTTTAAATACTGTTCTATGATGATTCTAGCATGGAATTCGACGTTAGATGTAGAACTTACACGCGAGGTTAATTGTGCTAAATAGCTTGTGCCACCTGCTTTTTCTAAATTACCATTTTGCTTTAAATAATTGTTAACAGTTAATAAATCAACTGGTTGTGAAGCTTGGAATAAACCTTGGATGGACTCGAAGATTAACTGGTGCCCCTCTTTATAAAAGGTTGCCGGTTTTAATATCTCGATAACGTTGGCTAAAGGTTCTTTCTCTAACATTAAGGCACCTAATAAGGCTTCCTCTAAGTCTACAGCTTGGGGAGGTAATTTTCCTAATCCCAAATCGCTCAAACGAGTGGGACCTGTTTGTGTACGAATACCAGTAGACTGATTTCCTTTTTTATAAATGGATGAGGGGGTGTTAGATTCCATACCACAATTTTACGTTAAATTTTCAAAATTTTATTATAAAGGAAGATATAAAATTTCAAGAATTTCCTATTTTTACTTCTGTACGATTTAAACCCATTTTTACTTGTTAGAAAAAATAATTTCCCTCTCAGAGGTCTCATTAATTGACTTTTTAGGCGTTGCTAACGCGAATATCAATTTATTGATTCAAGCTTTTCCACAATCAAAAATCATAGCCAGAGGCGAGCAATTAACCGTCCGGGGATCGAATGATCAAATTGCTTTAGTGGAAGCCATTGTGAATTCTTGTGTGGCTCATTTGGACAAACATCATACGCTTGCTGAAAAACATATGCAGGCCTACATTGATGCCGTTATGAATCCCACGGGTGAAGAATCGGAACAACCCTGGGTGGAGGATAAAGACGTGCTTCTTTTTGGCAATAAAGGAATCGTTATTAAGGCCAAAACTCCCAATCAACGTAAACTGGTCGAATCTGCATCCACGAATGACATCGTTTTTGCTATAGGGCCCGCAGGTACGGGTAAAACCTACACGGCTGTTGCCTTAGCGGTGAAGGCACTGAAGAATAAAGAAGTTAAAAAAATTATCATTACACGACCCGCAGTTGAAGCTGGTGAAAACTTGGGTTTCTTGCCTGGGGATTTGAAAGAAAAAATAGATCCCTATTTACGTCCGATCTATGACGCTTTGGATGATATGATTCCGCCCGATAAATTAAAGTTCTATTTAGAAAATAGAACGATAGAAATTGCGCCTTTGGCTTATATGCGCGGTCGAACCCTAAATAAAGCATTTATTCTGTTAGATGAAGCCCAAAACACCACTTCAATGCAAATGAAGATGTTTTTGACTCGTATGGGTATACAATCTAAAACGATTATTACAGGTGATAAATCACAAGTTGATTTGCCTAAACACCAAACCTCAGGCCTGGGTGAAGCGGAACGTATACTCACGGGTATAAGCGGTATTTCTTTCGTTGAATTAGATGGATCCGATGTTGTTCGTCACCGTTTAGTGCGTAAAATCATCGAAGCCTATGGAAAGCAAGACAAATAAGCTCATTCAAGCTATTTCTCCTGAAGAAATCGAGCAGGTTTTTGAGATCCGTACCGAAGTATTTGTCAAGGAGCAAAAATGCCTTCCTTCGGAGGAGTTTGATGAATTAGACGCGGTGGCTAAACATTATTTATTGTTTGAGGGCAATTTACCTGTTGCCACGGGTCGCTACCGAAAAACCGAGAAAGGGATTAAAGTCGAACGCATTGCTACATTAGAAATGGCAAGAGGAAAAGGTTACGCCTCTTTTGTGGTCAATCACCTAATCGAAGAAGCTTTAAAAGAATACCCCGATTGCGCTTATTTTTACTTACATGCTCAAGTGAGTGTTATGCCTTTATATGCTTCTTTGGGCTTTAAGGCTTATGGTGAGACTTTTATTGAGGCAGATATCGTGCATCAGGCGATGTCATTAAATCACAAAGCATAAAGTACAAAGTACAAAGATGGAATAGCCTTCGGCTATACATTTCATTAATAAATAAAAAAGGGGCTTTAGGGCCCCTTTTTTATGCAAACTTTATACTTTTTGCTTTGTTCTTTGTGCTTTCATTTAAGTAGCGAAGCTAATTAAATGAAGTAGCGAAGCTAATTAAATGAAGTAGCGAAGCTACTTAGAAAGGTAAATCATCCCCACTCTCCGCCGCTAATGGAGGAAATTGATATCCACCCGCTGCTGGCGTAGGCTCCACTCCTGCTAGAATAGATCCCGTGCGATCTAAACGATAGGCACGAATCTCCGTATACCAACGGTCGTTGTATTCTCTTGATTCTACGTTGAATTGAACTTTCACGATTTCACCCTCTTGAACTGGAGTTAAATCTTGTGTTTTATCTCCCCAAACAGACATACATACCTTTTTAGGGTATTGATCTTGTGTTTCGATCACAAATTCTTGTTTGATCCAATTAGTTCCGTTTTTACCTGTTCCTGTAACCTCAGGTAATTTCTTGATTAATTTACCGCTTATTTCTAAAGCCATTTTACGATATATTTTTGAGTTCTGTAATTCTTGGCAAGTAAGTAAATAATTGGTAATTTTGCTAACCGTTTTTGGCGATGTGGTGAAATTGGTAGACACGCTACCTTGAGGTGGTAGTGCCCCTTAGGTTTGGGAGTTCGAATCTCCCCATCGTCACTTAATTTTTAATTAATCTGTAAATCATTTTGAAGATGAAACCTTACAGTGTATTGCTTTACTATAACTATACTCCTATCCCGAATCCGGAGGAGTACCGAGTAAAACATCATCTTTTTTGTATTGAGAACAAGCTTTTGGGACGAATTATCGTAGCTGAAGAAGGTTTAAATGGAACTGTTTCAGGGCTAAAAGCAGATTGCGATGTCTATATGAAGTGGTTAGAAAATGATCCCCTATTCGCTGGTTCAGATTTTGACTTCAAAATTGATTACCACGAAGCCCATACATTTAATAAATTACATGTACGGGTTAAAGACGAAATCGTTCACTCTGAATTGCCTGTAAATCCAAGGTTAAGAACCGGTAAGCATTTAAAGCCGAAAGAATTCAAGCAATTATTGAAAAATGATCCTGATGTGGTTTTAGTCGATATGCGTTCGAACTATGAACACGAATTAGGTCGCTTTAAAGGGGCTTATACTTTTGATATGGAAAATCTGCGTGATTTGCCCGATCATATGCAAGAGATTGAGCATTTGAAGGATAAAAAAGTAATTACGTATTGTACGGGAGGAATTAAATGCGAGAAGGCATCTGCCTATTTATTAGAAAAAGGGTTTAAAGATGTCTATCAATTGCATGGTGGCATTATTAAATATGGATTAGAAGAAGGTGGCGAGGATTTTGATGGTTCTTGCTATGTATTCGATAACCGGGTGGCTACCGCTGTTAATTCCATTAATCCAGAAGTGGTTTCTACCTGTCATGTCTGCCAAACAAAATCTGATCATATGGTCAATTGTGCAAATTCAGAATGCAATGAGCATTTAGCGATTTGCCCCGCTTGTCTAAAAGAAATGGAAGGTGCTTGTTCATCGGAATGTAAAGAACATCCTAGAAAACGCCCATACAATGACAAAGGATATTATTCCAAAAACTCAGTAGGATATTCGCCGGAATTGGGATTTAAATCTTTTAAACGAACAGAAAAAATCGAAAAACAAAAAAAGGCTCAATCATGAGTCTTTTTTCTTTTTGGCTAAATTCTCCTGAACTCTAAATAAAGTAATTTCCTTAATGAGGTCCAAAGGCATAGGTGAATGGTAAGGAAATTTAATCGCCCCTTTAGATCCTTCATAGGGCGCTAATTCTTGTACAAAATTCTTTATCCCGCTAGGGGTCGGATAAAAGCCCAAGTGGTTATTCCAGGCAGCAAAATGTATCAGATTTCCATTTAATTTGAAGGTAGGCATGTCATAAGACATCGTTTCCTCCGTTTCTTCCGGCACGACAGAGCGAATGGCATCACGTACTTCGATTAAAATCTTTTGTGTGGCCTCCGGAAAGGTCAAAATGTATTCTTCCATTTTTTTAGGCTAATTGACGGTGTCTAGCAAATAAAAATAAAGGGAATGCAAAGGCAAATCCGATTAAAACAGTTGCTAATAAATAAAGGTACAAGTATTTGATTTTAATACGCAATCCCTCTACTAGTATAAAAAAAGTACCTGCTGTGGCTCCTGTCCAAAAATCACAGCTTAAACTTTTAGCATAGGGGTTTGATGTCCAAGTGCTTTGGACAAAATCAATTACATCGAATTTCCCCTTGTTTAGCATCATCCCTTCATACACAAAGTAAAAGGTGAAACTGCCCCCTAATAAGGAGAGTAAAAGATAGAAATAGTGCGCATTTTTCATAAGATTGATTTTATTGTGATTTTTCGGCCGCGCATTTCGATGCGCTCCCCTACTTTTTTTCCTTTTAACTCAATACCCAGTGGAGATTCGATGGAAATAGCATAAACATCATCTAGTTTACCATATCCAATGGATATATAATACGTTTCTAGATCTGTCACTACTAAACTGCCCTCTGATATAACCACCGCAGCAGGTAAATCGGTTAGCCGGTCTAATTTAGCGATGGAATTAAGCGTATTATCTACCAAAGCACTTAACTTATCCATCTCCCTTTGCATCATTTCGCGACCCGTTTCAAATTTATCTCCGGCGCTACTTTTTGTATCAGAATCGCGGGATTCTTTGGCCAAAATATACTCTCTACGAGCCTCTTCTAGGGATTTTTCCAAAAGAGAACGTAGTTTCAGATGTATTTCGGATTTGGTGCTTTTCATGAATGGCTAATTACATTGGAAAATTATCAATAAATTTGCGCATGACCTATTTCTCTCCCACTGACTTAATTATAAATCCGGATGGTAGTTCCTATCATTTGAACTTACGTCCTGATCAAATTCCGGATACCCTTATTCTTGTAGGGGATCCTGAGCGCGTTCCTACGGTATCTCACTATTTCGATGAGGTGACTGAGATGATTCAAAAACGGGAATTTGTGACGCATATAGGCTTGCTAGGTGGTAAACGAATCGCGGTAGTATCCAGTGGTATTGGGGCAGATAATGTGGAGATAGTGATGAATGAACTAGATGCGTTAGTAAATATTGATTTTAAAACGCGCACAGAAAAAATAGAGAAAAGATCTTTGAATTTAATTCGGATAGGTACCTCAGGAAGTATTCAAGCGCACATTCCCGTGGATTCAATTTTAGTTTCTACAGCTGCGATAGGCTTTGATAATTTGGCTCAGTTTTACGGCTTTGATTCAGTACAGTCTATGCCAGAAGAAGTCCTGGCGCGATGGACAAAAGCCATTGATTATCCTTTGCCACTTTATGCGGCAAGTGCAAGCGCCTCCCTTTTATCTCAATTTGCCTCATTGAATGCTTACCAAGGCATAACATTAACCGCTCCAGGTTTTTATGCGCCACAAGGACGAACGATACGAATGCATTCTATTAGACCTGATTTTCTGACTAAAGTTTCCGCGGCTAAATTAGGGGATCAAGAAATCACCAACATTGAAATGGAGACAGCGGCTTATTATGCTTTTGCTGGTGCGATGGGACACGAAATGATTTCGTTAAATGCTATTTTAGCGAATCGAATTACGCAGGAATTCTCACAAGATCCAGAAGGTCAAATTAGGTCCTTGATTGAAAAGGCTATAGGAATAATCGCATCACATAATCGTCCATAACATAGCCATTGCCTATATCTAAGACCATTTCGCGTTCTACTGTGAATCCTTTTTTGATGTAAAAGGTCACAGCTGAATTTAATTTATTTACATTTAAATAGATAGATATAAGGCCTAATAAGCGAGCCTGTTTGCTTATTTGCTCGATTATAAAGCTTCCCGCGCCCTTTTGTTTTATAGAGGAACGCAAATAGAGTTTATGTAATTTTCCATCCGTTTCAGAAGTTTTTTCAAACGCACAATAGCCGATGGCATGTCCATCCATTTCGAGCATTGAAAACAAGTCGATTTGCGCGCTAATTAATTCCGTGTTATACATCATCGGAATCATATACAAGGTCTGTTCCTCTGTCAAAATAGGCCCATAAGTAGGCCTCCAGGCTTCCTCTGCAATTTCTTGTATGGTGGGTATATCTTCGAGCGTCGCTTTACGTAAAATCATTGCCAAAATTTGTAAATTGCATCCAAAATAGCAAATATGAAACCTCTTATTCTCATCGCAAACGACGATTCGATCTATTCCAAAGGTATCCGTGTTTTAACGGAAATTATGTCAGAAATGGGCGAAGTGGTTGTGGTTGCTCCTGATACGCATCAATCGGGAATGGGTCATGCCATTACCTTAGGTGAGCCACTTCGAGTGGTTAAGACGAATGATTTTGGAGATCATATCCAATCCTATAAATGTTCAGGAACCCCGGCTGATTGTGTTAAGATAGGTAAGCACCAGATTTTAAAGGATAGAAAAATTGATTTGGTCGTTTCTGGCATTAACCATGGGTCGAATGCTTCAATTGCCGTTTTATATTCAGGAACGATGTCTGCAGCGATAGAAGCAGCTATGGAAGGTATTCCCGCCATTGGATTTTCCCTTTGCGACTTTGTGTCAGATGCGAATTTTTCTCACTGCCATGATTATATTATTAAAATCTGCCAGCAAGTACTCGTTCATGGATTACCTAAAGGTTTAACTTTAAATGTGAATTTTCCTGCACATTCTTCTGTGCCATTACAAGGAGTTAAAGTAGTTAAACAAGCCAATGCCATCTTTAGAGAGCGATTTGAAGAGCGTAAAGATCCCTATGGAAAGCCTTATTATTGGATGGATGGAGATTTATTCAATGAAGATTTGAATAACAATACTGATCTAGATGCTTTAGCAGAAAATTATGTCAGTATTGTGCCTATTAAATATGATTTGACTGATTATGATGAATTAAAACAGATGCAAAGCTGGGATCTTTAATAGACTCAGAACGCTTAATGCGTCTGTAATTTCCCCATTTTTAGCCATTTCTATAGCGTCTTTCAGTGGGAGTTTTCGAATTTTTAATTCTTCTGTTTCTTCTGGGCAGGCTTGGTGTTGACTCAGGTTTTGGGCTAAATAAATTACCGCTTTCTCATCACTCACGGAATTCGAAAGGTAGACCTCCCCTAGTTCTTTCCACTCTGTAGCGACAAGTCCAGTTTCTTCTAAAAGTTCGCGTTTAGCAGCCTCTACTATAGATTCCCCCGATTCGATGGAGCAACCGCCTTCAGGTACCTCCCAAGAAAAGGCATTCAGTGTATAACGGAATTGCCCTACTAAATAAGTAAAGCCGTCGGAGTCTACGGGAACAATCGAAATAGCGATATTTTTGAAGTGCACCTTCCCATAAATACCTGGATTTCCAGCTGGATTCAACACTTGGTGGTTCTCCACCCGAATCCAAGCATTCTCATATGCCGTTTCTTGACTGATTGTTTTCCAGGGATTGTTTTCCTTTTCCATCCGGTAAAAATACTATCTTTGTCGTAATGAAACAGCGGCTTGTCCTTCTTTCTTTTGTCGTTTCGGTACTGATCATGGTAGCGAAGTTTGCGGTTTACTATGCTAGTGGATCCACAACTTTATTAACGGATGCCTTAGAGTCAATTATTAATGTGGTCGCCGCCTGTTTTGCCTATTACTCGATCTATTTAGCCTCTTTACCTAAAGATTTGAATCATCCCTATGGCCACGGGAAAATTGAATTCTTTGCGTCAGGATTAGAAGGAGTCCTTATTTTATTAGCCTCAGCCTATATTTTCTTACATGCCTCAGAGCATTTGTATTCATCACCAGAACTTAAAAACTTGGATTTGGGTATAGGTGTATCATTTATTTCTGCGGCTGTTAATGGAGTTTTAGGCTATTTTTTAGTCCAAAAAGGACGCTCCTCCCACTCTCCCGCCTTAATCGCAGATGGTAAGCACCTTCGATTAGATGCTTATAATGGTATTCTAGTAGTGCTTGCCTTAGCCATTACCTATTTTACGCATTGGTATTGGGTAGATTCAGTAGCCTCCTTTCTATTTGCTGGGTTTATGTGCTGGCAAGGAATAAATTTAATAAGAGAATCGGTGGCAGCTTTAATGGATGAGACGAACCCTGCCTTGTTTGAAAAAGTAACGAATTGGATTGTTTTGAATAAAAAAGAAGAATGGATTGACTTGCACAATTTGCGCGTCCAACAATACGGTGGTGATTTACATATTGATTGCCATTTGACATTGCCTCGGTACTGGGATTTGAATAGAACGCACGAAGAAATTCATGGCTTTGAACAGATGTTAGGTGAGCTGCAGGCCACTCACGTAGAGATATTTGTACATGCAGATCCTTGTTTAGATGAATGCTGCAATCATTGTTCGATTTCGGATTGTTCAATACGGAAGGAGGCCTTTACGAAGCAAATAGCATGGAATCAGATGAATTTGGCCCTAAACCAAAAACATTTCAACGAAACGTTAGCTCGTTCTTAACTTGTTCTTAACGAACCGATTCCCCCATCTACCCCCATTATTTGACCTGTAATCCACGAATTCGTCGAGTCTAAAAGGAATGCCGCTAAATTGGCTACATCCTCCGCTTGTCCCACACGTCCTAGGGGATGGCGTTTTCCTCCTGCTTCGATTTTTTCCGGTGAATTTAATAAGGCTCCAGCTAATGGAGTTAAAGTCAAGGATGGTGCTATGGCATTTACCCGAATTTTATTAGCTGATAATTCAGCTGCTAAAGATCTAGTTAAACCTTCTATGGCTCCTTTTGCACTCGCAATGGAAGCATGGAATCCCATTCCCGTCTGCACAGCGACCGTACTAAATAAAACGATGGATGACGTATCTGATTGTTTTAAGGCAGGTAATAAAGCTTGAATCACTCGTACCGCGCCCAAAACGTTTATTTGGAAATCTTTTTCAAAATCCGCTGAAGCTAAACGATGAAATGGTTTTAAGTTGATGCTCCCTGGGCAATAGGCAATTCCATCTAAGGGACCTGTAATTGCTACTAAAGCTGAATCGTCAGATGCTAGTGCATCCCAAGTATAATTCACGACTCCCGAAATGCCGGTAGGGTTTCGAGAAAAATTAATTACCTCATGGCCTTTGGCAATCAAAGCAGTAGCGATGGACTCGCCAATCCCTTGGCTAGCACCTACAATAACGTATTTTCCCATAATTAACCTTGGATGGATTGTAAGAATTCTCTTTTAGTACTCTCGTTTTGGAATTTACCTCCATAATACGATGTAATCGTAGAAGTAGCATCATCTTTAACCCCTCTAGAAGAAACGCACAAGTGTTTAGCATCGATGAAAACCGCCACATGATCCGTTTTTAATACCTTTTGAAGGTATTTAGCAATTTGCATGGTCAAACGCTCTTGAACTTGAGGTCTTTTAGCAAAATATTGAACTATGCGATTCAATTTCGAAAGCCCAATTACTTGACCCGATGAAACGTAAGCAATGTGTGTTTTACCTACGATGGGCACAAAATGATGTTCGCAATTCGAATAGAAAGAGATATTCTTTTCAATCAACATCTCATTATAGCCATATTTATTTTCAAATAAAGCTATTTTAGGCTCATTAGCTGGATTTAACCCATTGAAAATCTCTTTAATGTACATTTTAGCTACACGCTTAGGAGTACCGCGTAAAGAGTCATCCGTTAGGTCTAAACCTAAGGTTAACATGATTTCACGGAAATGAGCTTCAATAATGTCTATTTTTTCTGAATCTGAAAGATCAAATGCATCCTCCCTCATCGGTGTTTCGATAGAGGTGGCTACATGATTGTCCCCAATTTCCTCGTCATTCAACAAGAAATGGTCATTATCAATTAGCAGGGAATTCAACGAAATTTCGTTCGGTTTCATATAATCTGATTTTTAAATCTAATTTAGAAGGGAGTTTAGCCCTCATTTTATTATAAATAACGATGACAATGTTTTCTGCTGAAGGATTTAAATCTGCGAACTCAGGTACGTCTAAATTTAAATTCTTGTGATCAAATTTTTTGCACACTTCTGTTTGCGCTAAATCAGATAAAAACTTTGTATCAATAACATAACCCGTTTCTGGGTCAATTGTTCCGGTAACCTGGATAATTAATTCATAATTATGTCCATGGTAGTTCGGATTGTTACACAATCCGAATATTTCTTTGTTCTTCTCTGCAGTCCAAAGTGGATTATGCAATCGATGAGCTGCATTGAAATGCTCTTTTCGGAATACGGTAACGCGTGTTGCTTCAGTCATTTTTTCTAAATTCCTATAAAATTAAAGTATTTTCCTTAAATTTCATCTTTTATAACCTATCATTAACAAAATGAAAAGAAGGAAATTTATCTCTGATTCCTTACTGTATAGCTCAGGTACTGCTTTATTTCCCACTTATTTAAGGACTCTACCTGAAGAACAAACGAAAGTACGTTTAGGTTTTATCGGTGTTGGATTAAGAGGCCAAAATCACCTGGAAATGGCTATGTATCGAACGGACGTCGAAGTCGTGGCGATCTGTGATATAGATCCGAAAGCAATTGATATTGCCTTGAAGATGATTTCAGAAAAAGGTCGTCCCGCTCCTGCAGTGTACGGAAAGACGGAAAAAGATTTTGAAAATTTAGCTAAACGTACGGATATCGATGGTGTTGTTATTGCAACGCCATGGGAATGGCACGTTCCGATGGCCTTAGAAGTGATGAAACAAGGCAAATACGCTGGCGTGGAAGTTTCGGCTACCGTTACCTTGAAGGAATCCTGGGATTTGGTGAATATGTACGAGAAAACAGGTTCTCATTGCATGATTTTAGAGAATGTGTGTTACCGCCGAGATGTGCTGGCAACTTTAAATATGGTTCGCCAAGGGATGTTTGGCACCTTAAATCATGTTCAATGTGGTTATCAACATGATTTGCGCGAAGTCAAATTTAATGATGGAAAGCAGGGTTATGGTGGTGGTGTTGAATTTGGGGAGAAGGGTTTTTCAGAGGCCAAATGGCGTACCCAGCATTCTGTCGATCGCAACGGAGATTTGTATCCTACTCACGGCTTAGGACCTGTGGCTGAAATGTTAAATATAAACCGTGGAAATCAGTTTGCTTATTTAACGTCGATGGCGACACCTGCTTTGGGATTACATAATTACATCGTAGAAAAAGGCGGTGCTGATCATCCGAATGCGAAAGTGAATTTCAAATGCGGCGATATTGTTCAGACGATGATTAAGTGTGTAAACGGAGAAACCATTCTTATTACGCATGATACGAATTCACCTCGTCCTTATTCACTCGGATTTAGAGTTCAGGGAACGAAAGGTCTTTGGATGGAAGATAATAAATCTATTTATCTAGAAGGTGTTTCTGCCAAAGCGCATCGCTGGGAAGACGCCAAGCCTTATTTAGATAAATACGATCATCCTTTGTGGAAATCACATGCCGTAGATGCAGAAAATGCCGGCCATGGAGGAATTGATTATTTTGTTTTAAGAGCCTTTATTGAGGCAATTAAAGCGAAGGTAGCTCCACCGATCGACGTATATGATGCGGCGGCATGGTCTGCCATTGCACCCCTTTCAGAGGAGTCCATCAAGAAGGGCTCCGCTCCTATTCAAGTCCCTGATTTTACCCGGGGTAAATGGAAAAAAAATCAACCAATTTTTGCTTTAAACGATCAATACTAAACCAAATGAACCAATCAAAAAACGTAAACGGACCTCTTTTAATTATCGGTATTCTCTTCTTTGTCTTCGGATTTGTGACCTGGGTGAATTCGGTGCTGATCGCCTTCTTTAAGGATGCTTTTCAATTAAACAATTTCGATTCCTTATTAGTCACCTTTGCCTTTTTCATTTCCTATTTCGTGATGGCGATTCCGTCTTCTTGGGTCTTAGCTAAGACTGGCTTTAAAAAAGGGATGTCTTTAGGACTTTTAGCGATGGCTGTGGGAACTTTATTATTCATTCCAGCGGCTCAAATGGAAAATTATCCCATGTTCTTATTTGGGCTTTTCGTCATTGGAACTGGTTTAGCACTTCTACAAACAGCTTCGAATCCTTATGTGACGATCTTAGGACCCGCAGATTCAGCGGCACAACGAATTTCTGTCATGGGAATTTGCAATAAGGTGGCGGGTATTTTAAGTCAGTTTATTTTTGGTGGATTATTTCTGTCTAGTGCGGTCGCGGGTACTTCAAAATTAGCCATCGTTATTATGCCTTATGGAATTATGACGGCAGTTTTAGTTGTTTTAGCGGTTTGGGTGTGGTTCTCGTCATTACCTGAAGTAGAAGCAGACGAGACGGTGGAAGAGGCTGGGAACGCGAAGTCGAGTGTTTGGTCTTATCCGAGTTTGGTCTTAGGTCTGGTAGCTTTTTTCTTGTATGTAGGCGTGGAAGTGATTGCGGGCGACACGATTATTAATTATGGTGTTTCACAAGGTTTTAGTAAGGATGTGGCTAAGATCTTCACCACCTATACCTTATATGGGATGTTAGTGGGTTACGTGATTGGTATCTTTTTTATTCCAAAATATTTGTCTCAACAAAAAGCCTTGAATTATTCGGCTATTTTAGGAGTCCTTTTTTCAATAGGTGCCATTACCTTTACTGGATTTAATTCTGTTTTATGTTTAGCGCTTTTAGGTTTTGCAAATGCCTTGATGTGGCCTGCATTATGGCCTCTAGCTATTAAGGGATTAGGTAAATTTACTAAGATAGGTTCTGCTTTAATTATTATGATGATCTCGGGCGGGGCTTTGATGCCTTTGTTATATGGTAAAATAGCGGATCAGCTAGGTAATACACAGTCAGCTTACCTCATTTTGATTCCTTGTTATATTTTTATCTATTATTACGCAACAATTGGGCATAAAAAGAGTTCTTGGAAGTAGAATTGCCTATTTTTGCGTTTTATTCCCGCTATGTCTAATTTACCTTTGTCCACAGATCCTTTAATTGCAGACGGTAATCGTTATGCGTCGTCTTTGTATACGTATACAAGACGCAGCACCATTCCTGTGCAAATCGGCGACCTTTATTTAGGGTCAGACTTCCCTATTCGAATTCAGTCGATGACCACGGTAGATACGATGGATACCCAAGGTTCTATCGATCAATCGATTCGAATGATTGATGCAGGCTGTGAATTAGTCAGAATTACGGCTCCATCAGTTAAGGAAGCCCAAAACCTAGAAAATATTCGCAAAGGTTTGCGTGAGCGAGGTTACCATACGCCGTTAGTAGCTGATATACACTTTACGCCTAATGCGGCTGAATTAGCCGCTAGAATTGTCGAGAAGGTGCGTATTAATCCGGGTAATTACGCGGATAAGAAGCGTTTTGAGACAATTGATTATACCGATGCATCCTATGCAGCTGAATTAGATCGTATTCGGGATAAATTCCTGCCCTTAGTCAAAATTTGTAAGGAATATGGAACGGCGATGCGCATTGGTACGAACCACGGTTCTTTATCTGATCGTATCTTAAGTCGTTATGGCGATACTCCTAATGGGATGGTGCAATCAGCTCTTGAATTTCTGCGCATTTGTGAGGATGAGAATTATTTTAATATCGTCCTTTCGATGAAATCTTCCAATACACAGGTGATGGTGGAAGCGTATCGATTATTGAGTAAGAAATTAAAGGACGGAGGATTTAAGGACTATCCAATGCACTTAGGTGTGACAGAGGCTGGTGAGGGTGAAGATGGTCGGATTAAATCGGCCGTGGGTATAGGAACGTTATTAGAAGATGGTTTAGGCGATACCATTCGTGTTTCGTTGACGGAGGATCCAGAATTTGAAATTCCGGTAGCGCAAGATTTAGTTCGTCGCTATGACTCACGTGCTTCATCCCAAGATCCTATTGATTCATTTGAAGGTATTAATGCAGCATTTGACTCTCCTATTCACCCATTCGCACATTTCCGTAGAAAGACATCGGAGATTTTTTCGATTGGTGGACATCAAGTGCCTCGCGTAATTGCGGATTTTTCGTCAAGAACATCTATTGAGGTTGCAGATTTAAAAGCCATTGGTCACTTCTACTTGCCTGAACCTGATAAATGGGCCATGAATGATTTAGGAGTCGATTTTATCTATACGGGCAAGCAGACGCTTGGTTTTATGTTGCCTAATGGTTTGCGCCAAATTCAAGATTCGTCTGTTTATCAGGCCTCTGATTTTGTTTATCCCTTATTCAACTATTCGGATTTTGAAACGGCAACCGTAAAGCACCCAATTTTAAATTTTGTTGCAGTAGAAGCAGCCGAATTACTAGGGGGATCGGATTCATTTGATCAAACGTGCGTGATAGTTTTGAAATCAACCAATGCGCATCAAATGCCAGCGATTCGTCGCGCTTTTTTCCATTTGATGGAAAAAGGCATAGTAAATCCGGTGATTATTCACTTGAATTATTCCTCCATTTCGGATGATCAATTTCAATTGTTTGCACCTACTGATGGAGGAGCCCTATTTATTGATGGTTTTGGGGATGGACTTTTGTTAAGTTTGAATCATGCTAAAAACAAAGAGGCCTTGTGTAATGCGACGAATTTTGGGACGCTACAAGCTAGCCGAATGCGCATATCGAAGACAGAATATATTTCTTGCCCTTCTTGTGGCCGAACCTTATTTGACTTACAAGAAACGACCGCTTTGATTCGCCAAAAAACAGATCACCTGAAAGGCGTCAAAATAGGAATCATGGGATGTATTGTGAATGGACCAGGCGAAATGGCTGATGCCGATTATGGCTATGTAGGAATCGGAAAAGATAAGATTGCGCTTTATAAGGGTCAGGATGTCGTTAAAAAGTCCGTTCCTGCGGATTCAGCGGTAGATGAGTTAATTCAACTAATTAAAGAACATGGGGACTGGCGTGAGCCGTCTGTAAACGAATAGAAAAATGAGCAGATTAAGAGAACAATTTAAGGTAGGTGAAGTTTTTACGTATTTCGTTCGTGTCTTCAAGAAACCCAAGCCAGGTGCACCCTCTAATTTTAATATTCGTGCGATGCATACGATTAACAAGATATCCATCTTGATGTTTATCATTTGCTTAATTGTGATGACTTACCGGGCCTTTATTCGCTAATTATTTCGTCCCGTAAAGGCACCAATAGGATTTAGCCTTTTTCAAAGCACTGGCGTCTTTTGTTTTTCCCTTCACATAATCACAAAGGAATTGATTTTCTTTAGGGCCTAAAGCCCCTGGCATCGAATTGATGAGTTCATCGATTACCTTCATTGCTTGCGTAGCTTTACGCTGTTTAAACAAGATATCAGATTCCACCATCCAGGTTCTACGAACGATGCTAGATCGATCTATTTCTGTTTTAGCCATTTGTGATTTAAGTTTCATCATACCAGCTTCGCCTAATTGTACAGCACAAGAGCTGGTTAATGTGATTTGGAAGATATTCTCATAAACCATCCGAACTACCGATGGGTCGAAAATTGAATTATAATAATTCAGATTACGAATAAAATAGTCAAACAATCGATTATCGTGGCTCATTAAGGCCACTTGCATTAAATTAAAGGTAGATTGTGAGCTATATTGCGCAGGTTTCAATAAGGCTATATAGGCATTCATCGCCTTGATATTAGCCAAAGTATCACCCGTAATCCGGGCAAATTGGGCATAATTTATTAACATACCAGGATTCTTTTCTCCCGCTGCCAGACGTTTCGGAAATTGGGACGCTTGCTCAGCAGGATTGGCGGCCTTTGAGCCTATTCCATTTACCATGGTTACCGTATTGTCTTTCTCCCCAAATATCCGCGCCTGAACGATTTTCATCGATTTAGGCTCAAAGAATACGAAAGTAGGTGTTGCATTAAGTATAATGCCGGCTTGCTTTAAAGCCATTTCATTCGCTGGATTCCGAATGTCTAATTGATAATTAACGAAATTTTTATTGTACAAAGCCCCCACCGCAGCTTGAGTAAATACGCCTTTAAAAGAATTGCAAATATGGCAATCTGGGGCATAGATCTCCATGAAGAGCAATTTGTTTTGCTTAATAGCGGCAGCTCTCGCTTCTTGCAAGGAGTTTACCTGTAAAAAATCTATCCCTTGAGCAACACTCAAAAAAGGTAAAAGCAGAGTTAGTAGAATGTATTTCATTAGTTGGTGCCTTTTTCAGCAGCTACGATTTCTTTTTGTAAATGAGATGACAAGGTGCGACAAACGGATTCTAACTCTTGTGCGAAGAAATTATCACCTGTAGCTTGTAATGAAGCATCAGCTACGGTGCCCACTATTTCGATAAAAAACCTTTTCATATCTAACACTTCCATGTCTTTTGTCCAAAGTGGCAAAGTCAAGGTTCCCTTGTGATATGGATCCCAAGTAGCTACTAAAATGGCCTTGGTTTCTTCGATGCCTTCGTTCGGATTATCGGTAGCTGACCAAGAGATTTGCTCTGGGATATTTTGATCGTCTAATTGTATCTTAAAATTGATTTCAGAATGTTTCATGGATGTAAAATTAATCGTATTTTCGTATAAATTAAGGAAATTTATGGTTAGGGCTGAAATTATTACCATTGGAGATGAGATTCTATACGGGCAAATCCTGGATACTAACACGCAATGGATCAGTCTTGAATTAGACAAATTAGGTATAAAAACGGTACGGAAATCTTCCGTAGGTGATCAAAAATCAGAAATTCTTCAGATACTTAACGAAGCGTCGCAGCGTGCGGATGTTGTTTTTATCACAGGTGGTTTAGGCCCTACGAAGGATGATTTGACTAAAAAGATCTTGGCAGAATATTTTGGTTGTGACCTTCAAATGCATCTAGAGGCCCTACAAGATGTCACGGAATTCTTTTCGAAGCGTGGACGCGAATTATCTGATATTAATCGGGATCAAGCTTTATTGCCTACTAAAGCAGAATTTATACGTAATAGTCAAGGTACTGCTCCGGGAATGTGGTTTAATGAAAAAGGGGTTATTTGGGTTTCTATGCCTGGTGTTCCGTATGAAATGAAATCAATAATGGAGCAGGAAGTGCTTCCTCGCTTAGTAAAGCATTTTAAAACGCCTATCATTTTTCATAAGGTTATCAAAACGGTTGGAATAGGTGAATCCTATTTGTCTGATCTCATTGAAAGCTGGGAATTACAATTGCCGGAACATATTAAATTAGCTTATTTGCCCTCCATGGGTATTGTAAAGTTACGTTTAACGGCATTAGGTCAGGATTTGGAGGTATTGAAGTCTGACGTGGAGGTTGAATTGCAGAAAGTACATCCGTTGATAAAGTCCTATATTTTTGGATATGAAAAAGACGATTTAGCGGAGGTCGTAGGACGAAAATTATTCGATCAAAAAGCAACCTTATCGGTTGCAGAAAGTTGTACTGGAGGTCATTTGGCACATCAGTTCACACAAAATGCGGGTTCTTCTGCCTATTTTCTAGGCGGCATCCTCTCCTATGCAAATCAGGTGAAGATGGATCAACTCGGTGTTTCAGCGGAAATTCTGACCACTACTGGAGCGGTATCTGAAGAATGCATCAAAGCTATGGCTTTAGGTGTTCAACAAAGACTAGGATCTACTTATGCTTTGGCTACTTCCGGTATTGCGGGTCCAGATGGCGGAACGGAAGAAAAACCAGTGGGTACTGTTTGGATAGCCCTCGCTCATGAAAACGGAGTTATTACTAGAAAGTTAACTTTAGGAGGAACACGCACGCAAAATATTTATTTAAGTTCTTTAGCTTGTGTAAATTTGCTGCGCAAATATTTATTAAACGATTTAACCTAAGCTATGGCCATTACAGAGGTTATTATGCCCAAAATGGGTGAAAGTATCATGGAGGCGACTGTTTTAAATTGGTTAAAACAGCCTGGTGACTACGTGGAAGCGGATGAATTTATTTTAGAGGTCGCTACCGATAAGATAGATACGGAGGTTCCTTCCCCAGTGGCTGGTTATATGCAATCTATATTAATTCCAGTAGGCTCTGTCGCTACTATAGGTAAAGCCATTTGTATAATTGATGCGGTATCAACGGGTAGCCCTACTACAGCGGAAGCTTTTTCGCTGGATGATGACATTAGTTCACTAGTCGATGTGAGCTTAGGATCCACTGAATTGAGTACGGAGAAATCGAATAATCCGTGGATATCACCTTTGATTAAGCAGATTTGTCAGTCAGAGAATGTGTCCCAAAGAGAACTAATGGAGATTCCTGGTTCTGGTTTAGATGGTCGTATTACGAAAAAGGATGTACTTAATTACATAGCGGTTCGTAATTCAAAGCGTATCATTTCATCCGGTACTTTGAGTCAAGGTGCAGGAATGCGTCTTCCTGGTGACGAGGTAATTGAAATGGATCGCATGCGGAAGATGATTTCGGAGCGCATGTTAGATTCTAAACGTATCGCACCTCACGTTACGTCTTTCCTAGAAGCGGATGTTACTAATATAGTGAATTGGCGAGCTAAGGTTAAGCAAGGTTTTCAGGATAAACACAAGGAAGCGCTAACGTTTACGCCCCTCCTATTTATGGCCACAGCCATGGCCATAAAGGATTTCCCTGGAATGATTATCTCCGTAGAAGGAAATTATATAGTGCAACATGCGCAGATTAACATCGGTATGGCAGTCGCTTTGCCTACTGGAAATTTAATTGTTCCTGTGATTCACGAAGTGGATAAATTGACTTTAACCGAATTAACCCAAAAGGTAAATGATTTATCTAACCGCGCTAGAGCAAATAAATTAAAGCCAGCTGACTTAGAGGGTGGAACTTTTACTATATCGAATATTGGTGGTTTTGGCAATTTGATGGGAACCCCTATTATTGTACAGCCTCAGGTAGGTATTATAGCCTTTGGAATGATTGAAAAGAAGCCGGCGGTTATTACGAATGAAAAAGGTGAAGATGTGATTGCGATTCGTCAAAAGATGTTTATCTCACATTCTTATGATCACCGTGTCGTGGATGGTTCGCTAGGTGGAGGATTTGTCAAACGCGTCTCTGACTATTTAGAGAAGTTTAGTTTAGATACACAGATATAAAAAAAGAGCCTCGATTGAGGCTCTTTTCATTTATAAGATGGCTATTAAAACTTAGCATCATCCGGTTTTATATTCGGACGAATAATTTTTAATAAGGTCAAAAGTTTAATCATTGGAAAGGTAGGGTCAAACTCAAACCATTTCGTCGCGAAGTTAACGCGATTAGGTAGTTTGTGGTGATTGTTTTGGAACAACTCGCCCATCATGAGTACGTCAAAGATCAAAGAATTTTTTGACTGATCGTGGTTATCATAGTTTTGGTAGCCATATTTATGACCTGACCAGTTAACAATCGCTCCGTGAACAGGTCCCATTAAAAAGTGAACCGGTAATAAGAAGAAGAATGCCCAGTGCATATCAAAGTAGATAAATCCGACCACATATAAAGAGACGTAGGCTACTCCCCAACCAATGCGAGATATCCAGGAATCGCCAATTTTTTCGATGGTTTTCGACACCGGGTATTGATGTTCAAAGCGCTCCTCTACCTCTTGCTTTCTATTTAGCACCGCATTATAAATGTCTTTGGTTTTCCACATCATCGTGAAAACATTGCTAAAAAACATAGGAGAATGCGGGTCTCTCTTGGTGTCGGAGAACGCGTGGTGCATTCTATGTAAAATCGCGTAAGCTCTTGGGCTTAAAAAAGAGGAGCCTTGCGATAAATAAGTTAAGAAATAGAAGAATTTTTCCCAAAACTTACTCATCAAAAACATCTTATGAGCTGAATAACGGTGAAGGAAAAAAGTTTGGCTAAACAAAGAAACATACCAATGTATGAAGAAAGCAGGAAGTACTAATTGCATAATAGAAGGAGGAATTTTAATAATTTAACAAAAGTACGACGCAATTGTTTCTAATTTAAGCTGCTTTTAAAGAATTATACTGATTTTAATCACTATTTAAGAGGTGTAATCCATGACAAACAGCTATTCCAGCTGTTTCCGTGCGTAATATAGATTTTCCCAGGCTAAAAGGTTTCCACTTATTTTTTTTCAATAATTCTGATTCCTCTGAGGTAAAGTCACCCTCAGGCCCTACTAGAACGTGGTATTCTTTTCCCACTGTGGCCACTTTTGATAAAACAGATACAGGAGGATTTGAAATGAAAGCGAACAATTTCTCAGCACCCTCTTTCACCGCAATATCCTTAAACACGTGTAAACCCGTTATTTCAGGTAGGTACAGATTTTTAGATTGTTTCAGGGCCGAAATCGCTGTTTTTTCTAATCGAAGTAATTTGATTTCTTTCCGTTCTGAGTTTTTAGAAGCAAAAAAATGAATACCATGAATCCCAAATTCAACGCATTTTTCCACCATCCACTCCATTCGCTCCATCTGCTTCGTGGGGGCAACATAAAGTTGAATTTTATAGGAAGGTGTAGGTTCTGATTCCATAAGGTTTAAGCCGCTATAAGCTACTTTTTTCCCCTCAATAGAGCTGATTTTAGTTTCAAATTTAGATCCTCTCCCATCTAAAAGGTGTATCACCTCTCCTATTTTGAGACGTAAAACCCGTATAGCATGAAAGGATTCCTCTTCACTTAGAAAAGAGGAATCCTTTGCATTAGGAGCATAAAAAACAGCTATACTCATAAATTAATCTTCGTCTTCTTCATCCTCTTCATCATCAGAGTTAAAGGTATAAAGCGAGGGATCTAGACTTAAAGTATTCCCGTTAAAGTCAATGATGAATTGCGTTAACATGTCGTCATCTAAAGCCGGAACGTATAAAGCAACTTCGATACTTACTCCATAATCAAATTCTGGATCGATTTCGATGTATTCAGCGACTTTGATCTCCTCGTTTTCTTCTAGATCTTCAATAACTTCTAAGATCAGCATTTCAACCTCTTCGTCTAACTCTTCATTAGGCTCGTAGTTTTCATCCCGATTCTCTAAAGGAACATACAAAGGGTATTGCTGAATGATTTCGCGTTCAGCTGCTTCGTATAAAAGACTAGAATAATGTAATTGCAGTGTACAAACAATGGCATCATAAATAACCTCTTGTTTCTCATATTGACCCACAAATTGAATGTGAACCATTTCTCGCTCGTTCCCTGACGGCAATTCTTCGTCTAAAATATAGACGAAAGAACGATTGTCTTCTTGACACTGCTTTTTTAACGCTGCTATTTCTACCGGGTCAAAGCCTGGATTGGTATTTTTAGACATGTTTTGTTTATTTGATTAACAATAATTCACGGTATTTAGGTAATGGCCACTCATCATCGTCAATGATTAGTTCTAATTTATCGACACTGTACCGAATCTCTTCGAAATAATTCTTCACTTTCGTGCTATATAAAACGGCTCTTCCTTCTAGATCTTCTATGTTATTCGCCTCTTTTCTAGCTTCCGTCATCTCATTTTGTAATCTAACAATGGAAGACGTGTATTCAGAGATTTTCTTGATCATTTCGATCGTAGGTGCAAAATATTGCGGGTCTATTCCGATTTCTTTTTGGCCTTTCACATTCTCCACTAATTGTGTCTGGTATTTCAAAGAGGTAGAAACAATGTGGTTAATGGCCATATCTCCGATCACACGAGATTCAATTTGAATTTTCTTTACATAGTTTTCTAATTCAATTTCATGACGCGCATGCATCTCTTCTTTAGAATAAATTCCATGCTTCGTGAATAATTCGATGGATTCTGGACGCGCATAAACCGCTAATGCCTCTGGAGTGGTCTTTAAATTAGATAAACCACGGCGAGCAGCCTCTTCTACCCATTCATCAGAATAACCATTTCCTTCAAAACGGATGTTTTTAGACTCCTTCACATAGCGCTTTAACACTTCCATGATCGCTAATTCTTTCTTCACCCCTTTTTCTAACACTTCCTCTACCTCCTTGCGGAATTTGATTAATTGGTCTGCCACGATGGTATTTAAAACCGTCATTGGTGCTGCAGAATTCGCAGATGAACCTACTGCGCGGAATTCAAATTTATTTCCCGTAAAGGCAAAAGGAGATGTTCTATTTCGATCCGTATTATCTAAGATCAACGATGGGATTTTATTGATACCTAATTTAAGGTATACATTATCTCCTTTTTCTAATTGAATCTCGTCCAGACCATCCATGTTTTCCATGTCGTCCAAAACTTGGCTCATTGTACTACCTAGGAAAGCGGAAACAATAGCTGGAGGGGCTTCATTTGCACCTAAACGGTGCTCGTTGCCGGCAGATGCAATGGACGCACGCAATAAATCAGCGCGATCATGCACTGCTTTTACGGTATTGACAAAAAATGTCAAGAAGCGCAGGTTTTCTTTTGGTTTAGAAGATGGCGCTAATAAATTAATACCTGTATCCGTAGCTAATGCCCAGTTATTGTGCTTTCCGGATCCGTTAATTCCCGCAAATGGCTTTTCATGGAATAGAACCTTTAATTTATGTTTTGAGGCTACTTTAGCCATTAAATCCATTAATAAGGCATTGTGATCACAAGCTAAATTCGCTTCTTCAAACGTAGGCGCCACTTCAAATTGTGCAGGAGCTACCTCATTATGGCGTGTTCTAACGGGCATACCTAATTTAAGTGCCTCGATTTCGAAGTCAACCATGAAGGTATTCACTCGGGTTGGAATAGATCCAAAATAGTGATCTTCTAATTGTTGTCCTTTCGCTGGCGCGTGTCCGAAAACAGTACGTCCTGCCATGACTAAATCTGGTCGCGCATTAAATAAGGCTTCATCTACCACAAAATATTCTTGCTCAGCACCTAAAGTAGGAATTACCTTGTTCACGTCGCGATTAAAGAATTCCTTAATAACGGCTGTAGCGGCTTTATCAACTAATTCAATCGATTTCAATAAGGGAGTTTTATAATCCAATGCTTCTCCCGTATAAGAAACGAAGACAGACGGGATACATAAAGTAGCCGTTCCAGCCGCATTTTCCATGATAAAAGCGGGGGATGATGGATCCCAACCTGTATAACCACGCGCTTCAAAAGTAGAACGAATACCTCCATTCGGGAAGGATGAAGCATCTGGTTCTTGTTGTACCAAGGCGGAACCTTTGAACTTTTCCACCGCTTTTCCATTGCTTAAATCAATATCAAAGAAGGAGTCGTGTTTTTCTGCTGTCGTACCAGTTAAAGGTTGAAACCAGTGAGTGTAATGAGTGGCTCCTTTCGAGATGGCCCATGATTTCATAGCAGCTGCTACTTCGTCAGCTGCATCACGGTCTATTTTAGAACCGGTTTGGATTGCAGTATTAATCTTTAAATAGGCTTCAGGAGATAACAATGAGCGCATTACTTCATCACTGAAGGTCATACTTCCATAATAATCAGATACTTTTTCCGTCGGTAATTTTACAGGTGTTACAGTACGGGATTGAGCCAATTCTAAGGCTTTAAAGCGAGTGATTGCCATTCTTTTTTTGATTTGTTTTCTTAAGTAAAAGTAACGAATTGTCATGGGATAAAAAATGAACAAAAAGGAAAATTAAGATTCATTTTTTTGAGTTTAATTTGGATTTTTGGAGTTTTCTCAAAAAGTGGGTTGTTTTTGCTTGATTTTTTGATGAAAACTATTGTTTTTCCTAAAAAGTGGTATATTTTTGCTATACGAATTCCTAAAAAAGTATTTTTGTTCCAAAATCAAGTTTAAAAATCATGGCTAAATCAAAATTAGAGTACATTTGGTTAGATGGCTACAAGCCAACTCAAAGTTTGCGTTCTAAGACTAAAATTGAAAATAATTTTAGTGGAAAATTAGAAGACCTCGATATGTGGTCCTTCGATGGTTCTTCTACTCTACAAGCCGAAGGAGGTTCATCTGACTGCTTACTAAAGCCAGTTTATGTTTGTCCTGATCCAGCTCGTCGTGATGGTTATTTAGTTATGTGTGAAGTTCTGAATGCTGATGGTACTCCTCATGAGTCTAATGGTCGTGCAACAATTGAAGATGATGATAATGATTTCTGGTTCGGTTTTGAACAAGAGTATTTCCTTTGGGATCCAGAAATAAATAAGCCTTTAGGTTTTCCAGCAAATGGATTTCCAGCACCTCAAGGACCATACTATTGTTCAGTAGGCGCTAGTAACGCGTATGGACGCGAGATTATTGAAGAGCATATGGACTTGTGTATTGATGCAGGTTTAAATATAGAAGGTATTAATGCGGAAGTAGCTGCAGGACAATGGGAATTCCAAATGTTCGCAAAAGGCGCTAAGCAAGCAGGTGATGAAATCTGGTTAGGTCGTTATATTTTAGAGCGTTTAGGCGAGAAATATGGTGTCGCTATCAACTGGCATTGCAAACCTCTAGGCGAATTAGATTGGAATGGTTCAGGTATGCACGCTAATTTCTCTAACACTCTTCTACGTACGGCAGGAAATAAGGAAGCTTACGATAAAATTTGTCAATCATTCGCTCCGTTCGTGAAAGAACACATCGAGGTTTATGGCGCTGACAACCACATGCGATTAACTGGAAAGCACGAAACAGCTTCTATTCACGATTTCTCTTATGGAATTTCTGATCGTGGAGCATCGATTCGTATTCCTATCGCAGCAGTAGAAAAAGGATGGAAAGGTTGGTTAGAAGACCGTCGTCCGAACTCAGCGGCAGATCCATATAAAGTGGCTGCTCGTATTATCAAGACGGTTAAAACAGCCAAAGTATAATACATTTATTAAGCATTTATATACTTTTATAGATAAGATGGCGGGTTTTCCCGCCATTTTTGTTTTACCTTTGTCACCTGATTTCAGGTATGAAAAAAGTCGCATTTTACACATTAGGTTGCAAGTTAAATTTTGCAGAATCTAGCTCTATCGCTCGGTCTTTAGAGCCTTTAGGTTTTGTTCGTGCTGAATTTCAAGATCAGCCGGATTTATTTGTGATTAATACCTGCAGTGTTACCGAACAAGCAGATAAGAAGTGTAAGAAAGTGGTTCGGGAAGCTAAAAAAGCAAATCCGTCATCCACTGTTGTTATAATTGGCTGTTATGCGCAATTAAAGCCTGATGAAATTGCAGCCATTCCAGGTGTCGATTTAGTTTTAGGGGCAAACGAAAAATTTCAATTACCGGAGTTAATCTCCCCCTATTTAGATCGGATTTCGAAATCTTTACCTAAGTTAATTGCCTCAGAAATTCGCTACGATTTAGATTATCATGCCTCCTATTCGCTTAATGACCGTACGCGTACATTTTTAAAGGTGCAGGATGGCTGTGATTATCCTTGTTCTTATTGTACGATACCTTTGGCTCGAGGGCAGTCGCGATCTGACACGATAGAAAAGGTTTTGGGTTTAATTGAGGAGATTTCTGCCAAAGATGTAAAAGAAATTATCCTTACAGGAGTTAATATCGGGGATTTTGGCATTCAAAATGGAAAACGAGTGGAGACTTTCTTTCAGTTGGTTCAAGCCATCGAAGAAAAATCATCCATAGAGCGCTTTCGTGTTTCCTCCATCGAGCCTAATTTATTAACATCAGAAATGATTACCTATTTAGGTGCTTCGTCTAAGTTTGTTCCTCATTTTCATATTCCCTTGCAATCAGGTTCAAATGCTGTTCTGCGTTTAATGAAGCGACGCTATCAACGTGAATTATATGTGGATCGTGTCTCCTCTATTAAATCAGTTATGCCTTCCGCTTGTATTGGTGTAGACGTAATCGTGGGTCATCCCGGTGAAACTCCTGAATTATTTCTAGAAACCTATGAGTTTTTAAATGCTTTGGATATTTCTTATCTACATGTTTTCCCCTATTCTGAGCGACCTAATACCTATGCGGTAGATATGAAGCCCAAAGTAGATGGCATGCAAAAAGCAGAGCGATCTAAGATGTTGCATATTCTTTCCGATAAAAAGCGTCGTGCATTTTATGAATCACAATCAGGGTTAAAAGGAAAAGTGTTATTTGAAGAATCGGCGACTCCAGGAACTATGGAAGGTTTTTCTGAGAATTACGTTCGTGTCGTGGTTCCTTTCGATCCTTTACAGATTAATACGGTTCAACAGGTTAGATATAAATCTTTGAATGAGACGGGTGAGATGTGTGGTGTTGTAATAGAGCATAAAGAATAAAGCACAAAGAATAAAGTTGGTTAAAAGCGGCGATGCCGCATTTTGTGTTTCTAAAGAGTTTATCGGCGAAGCCGATTCCATCTCTATGCTTTATTCTTTGTGCTTTATTCTTTAATTTTTGTTTAGCGCCTCAGGCGCTAAACAAAAAAGTCGAAAGCTAGTAGCCTCCGACTTTTTGATTGAAACAAAACCACAAGAACCATTAATGCGGGCAGCTGTGTTGAATTATTTTGCTAACGACTCGTCGTGTTGAGAAATATCCAAACCTAATCTTTCTTCTTCCTCGTTTACACGTAATGGAATAATTTTGTCCGTGATAACTAAAAGGATATAAGATGCGCCAAAAGCAAAGGCCGAAACGATTGCTAAAGCTAATAAGTGCTTTAAGAATAAAGAGGTTTCTCCGTAGAACAAGCCTTGCTCTACTACTGCTGCGTTAACAGCAGAGGTTGCGAAGATACCAGTCATTAACATACCTACCATTCCACCAATACCGTGGCAAGCGAATACGTCTAATGTATCATCTAAGTTAGAGCTTGCTCTCCAGTGTGCGGCAATGTTAGAAACGATCGCAGCAACCACTCCAATGAAAATCGCTACAGGAACAGTCACGAAACCTGACGCTGGTGTAATAGCTACTAAACCTACTACCGCACCGATACAGAAACCCAAGGCAGATACTTTCTTGCCACGAGTTACATCAAATAGGATCCAAGATAAACCAGCAGCAGCGGCAGCTACGTGTGTAGTTGCGAAAGCTGTTACAGCTAATCCATTTGCTCCTACCGCAGAACCTGCGTTAAAACCAAACCATCCGAACCACAATAGACCTGTTCCTAATAATACATAAGGAATGTTAGCTGGAGGCAAGATATTAGACTCGATATGAGACTTACGGCGACGTAAGTATAAAGCACCCGCTAATGCCGCCCAACCAGCAGACATGTGTACAACTGTTCCCCCAGCAAAATCCAATACACCTAAGTTGAATAAGAATCCATCTGGATGCCATGTCCAGTGAGCTAATGGAGCGTAAACCGCTATACAGAAAAGGACCATGAATAAAACGAAGGCACGGAAGTTTATACGTTCTGCTAAAGCTCCAGAGATAAGCGCTGGCGTGATAACTGCAAACTTCATTTGGAAAAAAGCAAACAAAGCAAAAGGAATCGTGAACTTTAATTGATCAGAAGATCCTAAAGATAATTTGTGATCAAATACACCATTGAACATAAAGAAACTTCTAGGGTCTCCGATCCAGCCACCTAAAGAGTCGCCAAACGCCAAAGAGAAACCGAATACAATCCAAATCACGGAAATTACTCCCATGGCAATGAAAGATTGCAACATAGTAGAGATTACATTCTTGTGATTAACCATTCCACCATAGAAATACGCTAATCCAGGTGTCATTAAAAGTACTAAGCCAGAGGCTACAATCATCCAGGCCGTATCACCTGTGTCTAAACCTTCTGTAGGAATTGCTCCAGGAACAGAAGTGGTGAATAAGGCAAGGACTGCTATTCCTAATAAAACTAATAACGGGATCCAGGTTGGTTTTTGATTCGTCATATTATTAAATGTTAAGTGTGAATAAATTAAAACTTATAGATGAAGTGCAATCCTAAGGTTGTTTGAGATTTTTGATTTTTTCCATCACCGTCTACGAATTGAGTGGAATGGTAAGAATCAGTGCGTAATTCTGGTTTGATCAATAAATGGCCTTCTGCAGCTGTGAATGTAGCCGTTAGGGTAAGAGAACTAACATCAGTTCCAGTACCATCCGCTTTACGTAAAGCACGAGCACCAGATGTGTTATCGAATACTTCGTAGCGACCACCTAAGCTAAACTTATCAGTGAATGCATAGTTAGAGTATAAAGCCACTCCACCCCATGATTTGCTATTTCCTACAGATCCGCCTCCTTGGAAATCACCAGTTTGTGTTCCGTATGCTGCATTTACGCCTAATAAATAGTTAGGGGTGATTTGGTAAGATGTTGTTAAATCCAATAAGTTATAGCTGCCAGAATCATCTTTACCGCTAGCTAAGGGAGTAGATTCATTCGAGCTGATTCCATTAACATATAAGTTCCATCCTGCCGCCGGTGATGTAAACACTTGGTAGATAAAGCCTTTAGAAGAATTGTTATCATTTAAATTATCCACATTGTTGACCAATCCAACCATGGCAGAAAATTTGTCAGAGAAGGCATAATTCGCTTTAGCACCAATGTGGTAGAACGGCCCATTATTGAATAGGTTAGAAAGTGAATAGTTGTAGTTGATAGGCGCATCGATTACTTCGTATCCGATGTGGGTTCCGAATTGGCCTACTGTTAAGGTAAATTTGTCACTTGCTTTCCAGTTAAAGTAAGCTTGTTTGATGGCCAAAGCCGTACTTGCTTTTCCCGCACCCAATGGTCCGATAACGTTTCCGTACTGACCTAAGTCTGCGTTAGGTCCAAATGTTAAATCCACAACTACATCAGCTGATTTAGTAGCGTATCCAAATTTCGTTTGAACAAGTCCTAAAGAAAATTGATTTGACTTCTGGTCGAAAGCTCTTTCGTATCCAGAGGCCCCTAAATTGCTTCTACTAGTTGGGCTATTGAAATTCAACATATAGTATGAATCAATGTAACCCGAAAAAGAAAACTTAGGAGCTTCGGCTTCTTTTTCTTGGGAAAATCCACAAAATGCTGTTGCGGCGAAAATGGCTGTTAGGATAGTTTTTTTCATTTGGGAGATTGTTTAAGAGTAAAAAATGCTTGATTACGAATCAAAGATGTAGGCTAAATTTATATATTCCAAATATTTGAGATAAAAATTTAACCTATTTTTAATTTTTTTGCAAAAAAATAGTAAAAATGAGGTAAAAATTAAACCAGTATTTAATGATTTTGCAAAAATGAAGAATAAATGAGTTCAAATTAAAACTACATTTTTAAAATCTTGAAATAGTATAAATATCGGTGGCTAGTCGCTAGTCAGTAGTCACTAGTCTTTTTTAAAGAATAAAGCACAAAGCATAGAGCAAAAAGCATAAAGATTGAATCGCCTGCGGCGATAGCTTCATGAAATATTTGAACATAAAAAATGGGGCCGAAGCCCCATTTCAAATCTATTCTTTATGCTTTATGCTTTAAATTTTAAGCAAAGCTTAAAATTTATTCCGCATGCAACCATGCTTTCTTCGCTTGTAACGTATCAGTATCTTCTACGCGATCAGGATCAGGCACACAGCAATCCACTGGACAAACTGCAGCACATTGTGGTTCCTCGTGGAATCCAGTACACTCCGTACATTTATCTGGAACGATATAATAAAATTCCTCTGAAACAGGTTCTACAGGAGTTTTTGCATCCATTGAAGATCCGTCTTCTAATTCAATTTCTGTTAAAGAAGTGCCACCGCCCCAAGTCCATTCTACACCACCTTCATAAATAGCTGTGTTAGGGCATTCTGGTTCACAAGCCCCACAGTTAATACATTCGTCAGTTATGATAATCGCCATACCAATGTTTTTGTTTGATCATGCAATTTACGAACATAAATTTGAATAGTATATAATTTATATGGACTAACCGAAAAATTTTACACCTTTGTGTGGTTAAATCTATTATAATATGCCAAAGGCTTCCTTTTTACAGCTTATTACTTTCTTGAAAAACTATTTTACGGATGAATCAAATCGAGATAAAATAGAACTATTTATAGAAAGATCCATAAATGAGAATCCTTGGTTTTCTGAATCATTAGTTCGGCATGCCATGCAGGCAATAGAAGAGCAGTTTTTTTCTGTCAAAGCTTGGGAGGAATTTTATGTAAAGCATCCCTCACAGACGGCACACCCTAAAAAGGTTGGAATTGTTTTAGCCGGTAATTTACCCGCTGTTGGAATGCATGATGTATTAATGGTTTTAGCCTCTGGAAACGAAGCACATTTGAAATTAAGTTCGCAAGATAAAGCCCTCATGCAATTGTATGTGTCTGCGATGCAATCATTTGACAGTACTTTCCCTATCTATGTAATTGATCGTTTACAAGGCATGGAGGCTGTTATTGCGACGGGTAGTGATTTTTCAGGAGCTTATTTTGCCCACTATTTCTCCACCATTCCTCATATTATTCGTAAGAATAGGAGTTCCTTAGCAGTTTTGAAAGGAAACGAAACAGTGGGTGATTTTAAAGGTTTAGGTCAGGATATATTTACCTATTATGGTTTAGGCTGTAGAAATGTCTCTACGATTGCTGTTACTGCAGCGTATGATTTAACTCCTTTATTTGATGAATTGACAAAGGAAACGTGGGTTTTAGATCATTCAAAGTATTCAAATAATTTTCAATACCATAGAACCTTATTCTTATTGAATCAGATTCCTCATTTTGATTTAGGGAATCTTTTAGTGACAGAAAACGAGGATTTAGTCTCTCCAGTGGGTGTTTTATATGTTCATCGCTATACGGATGAAGCCTCTTTATTAGCCTGGATTGCGGAGCGCGAGGAAAAAATTCAATGTAAAGTGGGTTTAGATATTGGTTTTGGCCAAAGTCAACATCCATCCCTCGACGATTTCGCGGATGGAATCAATACTTACGACTTTTTAGTGAATCTCAAGTAAACTTGAAATAGTAGCCACGCTCCTATTCCACCCACAAAAGCTCCCGCGATGACATCTAAGGGATAATGTGCGCCTAAATAAATTCGGCTATAAGATATTAGTGTAGCCCAAAGTACCAAGGCAGCACCTGCAACTTTGTTTTTTGTAAGCAAATAAAAGCCTATCGCTACCGCAAAAGCATTAGCCGCATGTGAGGAGCAAAATCCATACATTCCCCCGCATCCATCAGGTAAATGTATCCAAGATTGGAATTCTTCTACATGACAGGGTCTTAATCGCTTAAAGAGAGGTTTTAGTAGACTAGAACTGAATTGATCAGCAAAGAGAATAGTCGAAAGTAAGTAAATAATCGCTTTCCAAACAGCTTGTCTAAATTCCTTATACAAATAATAGATTAGGAGGGCATATAAGGGAATCCAGGTTAATTTGCCTGATATGATTTCCATAGGTCCATCTAACCAAGGCTGATGCGCCTCGTTAATGAACTTAAATAGATCAATATCCCAGGATGGAAACATAGCTTAGAACTTAAATTCAGATCTGATACGTTTGATGGTAGCTTCTGCAATCGGCTGTACTTTTTGCTCCCCTATCGCTAGTTTTTCTTCAATGATTTCAGGGTGAGCAATGAAATAGTCAAATTTCTCTCTCGCCTCTTTGAAATAGCTGAGCATTAGTTCGTGCAAAGCTTGTTTTGCGTGGCCATAGCCGAAACCACCCGCTAGGTAATTAGCACGCATTTCTGCTACTTGGGCTGGGGAGGCCATTAATTGATACAGTTTGAAGGTAATATCGGTGGAAGGATCCTTCGGTTCTTCTAAAGGAGTCGTGTCAGTGACAATTTTCTTGATTTGCTTTAATAAGTCCTTTTCTGGTAAGAAGATATCAATGTAGTTATTTAATGACTTGCTCATTTTAGCGCCGTCTAGGCCAGGAATGGTCATTACGTCTTCATTAATTCGCGCTTCTGGTAAAACAAAAATGTCTTTATTATATCGCTTATTTACGGAATTGGTGATGTCGCGGGTCATTTCGATGTGTTGTCTTTGGTCCTTACCTACCGGAATAATATGCGCATCATATAAAACAATATCTGCAGCTTGTAAAACGGGATAAGTGAATAAACCGGCATTTACGTCAGATAATTTATCTGATTTATCTTTAAAGCTATGGGCATTTGCCAACATCGGAAATGGCGTGAAGCAATTTAAATACCACATCAATTCGGTGTGGTAAGGGGCTAATTTAGATTGACGGTAGAAGTAATTCTTTTCTGTATCAAAGCCAAAGGCTAACCAAGCTGCCGCTATAGACAACGTATTATTTCTAATACTTTCGCCGTCTTTTAGGGACGTTAGGGTGTGTAAATCCGCGATAAATAAAAAAGATTCATTACCTGCTTGCTTTGAAAGCTCGATGGCAGGCATGATGGCACCTAATATATTTCCTAAATGGGGCTTTCCAGAGGCTTGTATGCCCGTTAATATCCGCATGGCTTTAATTATAATTTATGCAAAAATCAATAAAATAGACCGTAACTCCAAAGGATTTGCGCTTGGGCATTCGAGCTAAATTCGCTAAATTCGTTTTTACATTTTCATCCCCGTTTTCATGCCTCTTTCTCTAAGCCTTTTGGCCTTTTTGCGTGACCTTCGTGTGAATAATTCACGGGAATGGTTTGCCGAAAACAAGGCAATCTATGAAAAGGAGAAAAAAGGATTTGATGCGTGGACCACTGAATTGATTACCGAGTTTGCAGATTTTGAGAATATGGATGGTGTTTTGTTAAAGCATTGCTCCTACCGCATTTACCGGGACGTTCGATTCTCTAAAAATAAAGAACCTTATAAGACCTGGTTTTCAGCTAGTTTTTCAGAAGGTGGGCGAAAGTCCGGATTGATGGACTATTATGTTCATATTGAGCCGAATGGATCGTCATTTTTAGGTGGTGGAATGTACTCTCCTAGTCCAGAGCAATTAGCTGCTTATCGTCAAGAGATTGATTATAATGCGGCAGGATTACGTAAAATCATTAAGAATCCGAAATTTGTGGCCGTTTTTGGTGAGGAAGTGGGTGAAAGTTTAGTTAGAATCCCTAAAGGATACGATACAGACCATGCTGACGCGGAGTTATTGAAGAAGAAACAATTGTTTTTTTGGAAAAAATATACAGATGAAGATGTCTGCAACCCGATGTTTACTAAACAGCTGATTTCTGATGCGAAGGTATTAAAACCTTATTTAGATTTCATGAATGCTATATTTTTTGAAAAAGAACCTTTTATAAAAGAATAAACTCCTATGCAATTTTCGCATTTGCACAACCATTCCCAGTTTTCACTCTTAGATGGTGCGTCTAAGATTTCGTCTATGTTTAAAAAGGCGAAAGAAGATAATATGCCCGCTGTGGCTATTACAGATCATGGGAATATGTTTGGGGTATTTCAATTCGTGGCGGAAGCGGGTAAGCAAGGTGTTAAACCGATTGTGGGTTGTGAGTTTTATTTAGTGAATGATCGCCATAAGCAGGTTTTTACGAAAGAATTAAAGGATAAGCGTTACCATCAGTTGTTTTTGGCTAAGAATCCGGAAGGATACCAGAATTTGGTCAAATTAAGTTCTTTGGGTTTCATGGAGGGGATGTATTCGAAATACCCCCGGATTGATAAGGAATTGGTTTTAAAATACCATAAAGGCTTAATTGCAACGACTTGTTGCTTAGGCGCTTCAGTGCCTCAAGCTATTTTGCGTGATGGAGAGGACGCAGCGGAAAAGGAGTTTAAATGGTGGTTGGATTTATTTGGTGAAGATTATTATATCGAGGTACAGAATCACTTTATTCCGGAGCAACAAACGGTGAATGAGGTGTTACTTCGTTTTGCGAAGAAGTATAATGTAAAGGTGATTGCATCGAATGATAGCCATTATTTGGACCAAAAAGATGCTAATGCGCACGATATTTTGCTTTGTATTAATACAGGTGAAAAGCAGGCCACTCCTACTTATAAAGATATTGAAGGTGATTTTGATATGAAAGGAAAGCGCTTTGCTTTCTATAATGATCAATTCTACTTCAAGACGACGGAGGAGATGACGAAGCTTTGGTCACATATACCAGAGGCAATTGATAATACGAATGAGATTGTGGGTAAGGTGGAAACCTTGAAGCTAGAGAAGGATGTTTTATTACCTAATTTCGTAATTCCATCCACTTTCCTAAATCAAGATGATTTCCTTGAGCATTTAACGATGGAGGGCGCAAAGAGGCGCTACATCGATATTGATCAAGTTGTCGAAGAACGTTTGCGATTTGAATTGCATACAATTAAGACGATGGGATTTGCAGGTTATTTTTTGATTGTAGCTGATTTTATTCAAGCTGGTCGTGATTTAGGCGTTTATGTGGGACCTGGTCGTGGTTCTGCGGCTGGTTCGGTAGTTGCCTATTGTTTAGGGATTACGAACATTGACCCGATTAAATATAATCTCCTTTTCGAGCGTTTCTTGAATCCCGATCGGAAGTCCTTACCCGATATTGATACTGACTTTGATGATGAAGGCCGCCAAAAAGTAATCGACTATGTGGTCGATAAATACGGTAAAAATCAAGTAGCTCATATTGCCACTTATGGTACTATGGCCGCTAAAATGTCTATAAAGGACGTTTCACGCGTTTTAGACCTCCCCTTACAGGAATCGAATGCGTTAGCGAAACTCGTTCCGGATAAACCCAAAATTACCTTAGAACGTATTTTTAATGCGGCACTTACAGGAGATAATAGTTTAGCCGATAAGGAAGGTTTTAATTCGGAGGAATTAGAACAAGTGAAAGAGCTAAGACGCATAAAGGTAGCAGGAGGATTACCTTCAACGGTAATTGAGAATGCACTCGTTTTAGAAGGTTCTGTGCGTGGAACCGGTATTCACGCGGCAGGAATCATTATTGCCCCCTCTGATTTAACTGATATTTTGCCTGTTGCCACCTCTAAAGATGTTAATCTCTTAATTACCCAGTATGATGGCTCCGTGATTGAGAATGCAGGTGTGATTAAGATGGATTTTTTGGGACTGAAAACCCTCTCCATTTTAAAAGAGTCTGTTCGCTTAATTAAACAAAATCATAATGAGACGATCATTTTAGATGATTTACCTTTAGATGATCAGCTTACTTTTGAATTATATCAAAGGGCAGAAACGAACGGTACTTTCCAGTTTGAATCCCCGGGAATGCAGAAGCACCTACGTGATCTAAAACCCGATCAGTTCTCTGATTTAATTGCGATGAACGCCCTATTCCGTCCAGGGCCGATGGTCTACATTCCTAATTACATTGCTCGCAAGCATGGAAGAGAGAAGATTGAATACGATTTGCCAGTAATGGAAGAGTATTTGAGTGATACCTACGGTATTACGGTCTACCAAGAGCAGGTAATGCTTCTTTCTCAGAAGATAGCCAATTTCACGAAGGGAGATGCTGATGTGCTTCGCAAGGCCATGGGAAAGAAGGACAAGGCCACAATCGACAAGATGAAGGGCAAGTTTATGGAAGGTGGAGTAGCGAACAATCATCCGGTGAATAAACTAGATAAAATTTGGACTGACTGGGAAGCTTTTGCTCAATATGCCTTTAACAAATCGCACTCAACTTGCTATGGATTAGTGGCTTATCAAACAGGTTACTTAAAAGCAAACTACCCTCCAGAATTTATGTCGGCGGTGCTTTCGAACTCGTTAGGCAACATAGAGAAGATCACTTTCTTTATGGATGAGTGTAAGCGAATGGGATTAAGTTTACTAGTTCCAGATGTGAATGAATCGTCTCGTTCATTTGCGGTAAATAAGAAAGGCCAAATACGTTTTGGCTTAGCTGCCATTAAAGGCGTGGGTGAAGCAGCAGTCGATGCGATTGTAGAGGAGCGTATGAAAAATGGGGAATACAAGGATATTTTTGATTTTGTTTCGCGCATTAATGTACGCCAAGTAAATAAGAAGAGTTTAGAATCACTCGCTTTTGCCGGTGCATTTGATTGCTTTCCTGAAGTGCAGCGTTCTCATTATTTTGCTGTAGATCCGCAAGATAATACCAACTTCATTGAAAAAATTGTGCGTTTTGCCTCTAAAATGAGTGAATTGAAGGTATCTGCTACGGCGTCCCTTTTTGGGGAATTAGGTGCAGGAACGGGAAATGATATAGCAAAACCACGCATTCCTACTTCTGAACCATGGTCTGTCATGGAACAATTGAAAAATGAGAAGGAAGTGGTGGGCGTTTATATTTCTGGACATCCTTTGGATGATTACAAAACAGAAATTTCCAATTTCTGCAATTCACATACAGGGCAACTTGAATCTCGTCCAAACCAAGCGCAATCTTTTGCTGGGATCGTAACTAAAGTTAATGTGCGGACTTCTGCAAATGGAAATCAATTTATGATTTTCACTCTCGAGGATTACGCGGGTAATTTTGAGTTTGCCCTATTTTCCAAGGATTACATCCAGTTTGAGCGCTTTATTGCCCTAGATCGTCTATTGTTTATTAACGGTTCTTATCAATTAAAGAATCGTCATATGGATCAAATGGTGTTCAAAATACAGTCTATCGAATTATTATCCGAAATTTTAAGCGATCGTACGAAAGAGATCAAATTGCGTTTAGAACTGAATCAACTAAATCCTGGCTTATTAGATCTATTGCAGGAAACTTTAGAGCGTAATAAGGGAGAAAAGAAATTAACCATTGAAGTTTATGATGATCAAGAAAAAATAGGAATGGATTTTCTTTCTCGTAAAATGCAGGTTTCTATCAATAAGGGCTTGATTTCTGAGCTGAGAGAGCTTGAAAATGTGGGCTTTAGATTAATTTCTTAAATATTTTTTACCGGGAACTAATTCTTATCCGGGTTTTGTTTTAATTTTGAATTTTATAAAATATATCAAACAATGGGAAAATACGTAGAGGCAACAGATGCTAATTTTCAAGAGTTAATCGGCACTGATACACCAGTTTTAGTAGATTTTTGGGCAGAATGGTGTGGCCCATGTAAGATGATCGGACCGATCGTAGAGGAATTAGCAGGGGATGTAGAAGGTCAAGCGATTGTGGCAAAAATGAATGTAGATCAAAATTCAGCGGTACCTGCGTCACTAGGTATTCGTTCTATTCCTACTTTAATGGTGTTTAAGAACGGTGAAATGGTAGAGCGTCTTGTAGGAGGAAATATCCCGAAGTCTGTTTTAGCTGAAACTTTATTGAAGCACGCTTAATCTGGCGCGTAGACTTTATTCATAGCCTGTAACAAGATGTTGCAGGCTATTTTTATTTCCTCTTCTGTGATGGTCAAAGGAGGGGCAATTCGAAGTGAATTATCGCAGAATAGGAACCAATCTGTGATTAATCCTTGAAGGATACATTCATCTATGACGGCTTTGACCGTTTTAAAATCTTTCATTTCGACCGCTAGCATGAATCCTATGCCGCGTACCTCATGAATGATGGGGTGTTTTAATAAACTCTTGAAAAGATCGTTTTTAGTTGGAATTTCATCCATTAATCCTTCTTCAAGAATGTAGTGTAAAGTAGCTAGTGAGGCAGCGCAGGAAACTGGATGTCCTCCAAAAGTGGTAATGTGGCCCAGTACAGGCTCAAAACTTAAGGTCTTCATCACTTCATCATTCGCTAAAAAAGCGCCAACGGGCATTCCTCCCCCCATTCCTTTAGCTGTTAGTAAAATATCCGGGATAATGTCCATGGCTTGAAAAGCCCAGAAAGTTCCTGTTCTCCCGAAACCCGATTGAATTTCATCAATAATTAATAAGGATCCAGTTTCAGTACATCGCTTGCGCAAGGCTTGGAAGTAGCTAGGTGATGCTGTTTTTATTCCGGCCTCCCCTGCTACAATTTCGATCACTACTGCCGCTGTTTTATTGGTTATTTTAATCAGATTAGCTATGCAGCCATGGTGAATGTGGCGAATATCAGGTAATAATGGTCTAAAGGCATTTTTGAAATTCTCATCCCCTGCGATGGATAATGCACCTTGGCTAGCACCGTGGTAAGCATCGAAACAAGAGATGAACTCGGTTCTGCCTGTGTAGCGTTTAGCTAATTTCATAGCACCCTCTACTGCCTCTGTTCCAGAATTAGTGAAGTAGACTTGATTTAAGTGGGTTGTTCTAGTAGATTTTACTAGGGCCTCTGCGAGTTTTACTTGAGGACTTTGGATATATTCTCCGTAGACCATTAAATGCATATAGGCGTCGACTTGGTCCTTTATTGCTTTTACGACGCTTGGATTTCGGTGACCTACGTTCGAAACGGCAATCCCGGAAATTAAATCGATATAGGATTTTCCTGCCGAGTCATATAGATAGACTCCTTCTGCCCTAGTTATTTCTAAGGCTAAAGGCGCATCTGATGTAGGCGCCATAAATTTCTGGAAGAGTTGTCTATGTGTGTAAGCCATATGCAGTAAAATTACGTTAATTATCGTTAATCGTCTGCCGTTTATCAAATTTATCCTTTGGTTTTGCGCGTTTCGTTTTATTTTGCAGAATGAAATTATTTCTTCTGCTTCTTTGCTCTTGTATTAGCCTTCATGCCCAAACGCTTAGTGGTGTAGTTTGTTCTAATAAGGGTGAATTGATGCCTTTTGCAACTATTTGGGTGAATGATTTGAATAGAGGTACGCTGGCAAATGAAGATGGGAAATATGCTATTACCTTACCTAAAGGAGAGCATGAAGTTGTTTTTCGATTTCTTGGTCATACACCTAAATCACAACGATTAACTATATCAGCTGATGTTTCCTTAGATGTTGTTTTATCCGAGGAAGCCATCACATTGCAAGACGTGAATGTGGGTGGTTTAAAAGAAGATCCAGCAATAGGCATGATGCGTCGTATGATTTCGATGGCACCTTTTCATTTAAAAGAGATTGATCGGTATTCTGCCAAAGGTTATGTGAAAGGTGCTGGGAAAATCACCTCCATCTCTAAAGTGATGAATGCTCTTGTGGGAAAGAAGATGGAAAAGGAAGCTGGAATTAAGGTAGGTTCCACTTATGTATTAGAAGGAATTAATCAGATCACTTACACTAAGCCAAACAAAATAGAGGAAAAGGTAGTATCAAATCGCAATAACCTTCCTTCTGTGATTAAAAATTCAGGAGCGCCTAATCTGCGCATTACTCAAACTAATTTTTACCAACCTAAGGTGTGGGGCTCCTTGATTTCTCCTATTTCAGCCTCTGCTTTTTCATACTATACTTTTGCTTACTTAGGTAGTTTTCAGTTGAATGGACAAACGGTTTCTAAAATACAGGTTAGACCTAAATCAGTTTCATCTGATTTATTTGAAGGTACATTATCCATTGTCGAAGATACTTGGAGTATCTATTCGTTTAGTTTAGCCTTTCGAAATTCGCAGGGCTATTATACGTTTCAACAACAGAATGTCCTGTTTCAAGGTGTTTGGATGCCGATAAATTATGATGTGAATGTTAATTTCGAAGCGATGGGCTTTGGTGCTACTTTTCGTTACATCACGCAAGTAAAGGAATATTCGATTAAGGTGAATCCAGCCTATGTTGTAAAGCCAACGATTATAGAAGAGCGCTTGCATAAGGATTGGGCAAAGGAAATAAATAAAGAAAAAATCTCCACTCCTAAATTAGCTTTGAGCTCAGATATAACACGCAAAAAGCTTAAAAAAGTGCTTAAAGAGTTAGATAAGGAAGAGAAAAAAGAAGTAAAAGAAGAGTTTAGTTCGGATTATACATTTACGGTGGATTCTACCGCTTCCAGTAAAAAAGAGGAATTCTGGGCCTCGGAAAGACAAATACCATTGACGGAGGCAGAGGTAAAGGGTTATAAAGAGGCGGATAGTCTGTATGTTCAGGATGAGAAAAAACGGATTAAGGATTCTATTAATGCATTACCTCGTTTCCGCTATGGAGATATATTTAGTGCCAGAACGTATTCTTATGGTCAAAAGGGATTAGGTGCTCGTTTGTCAGTCAGTGGTTTTCAGTCAGGATATAATGCGGTGGATGGAGCTAGTTTAGGCCGATCTGTTAATTACCGCTTTACTTATAAATTAGCTGATTATTGGGGAACCGGATTTGATGTTCGTTATGCTTTCTCTAGAAAAGCGTGGAATGGTTCTGCCTATGTGGAACGTAACTGGGATGAGAATCGCCAGCGAATGAATCTTTCAGGAGGTTCAGCTATACAGCAGATTAATTCCACAGAACCTGTTCCAGAAATTGTAAACCTGTATTATGCCTTGTTCCTATCTCAAAATTATCTGAAGTTATACCAAAAGGATTTTATAAAGGCTTCTTATAGGGTTCAAATGAATGCTAAATGGAATGTGAACTCGACTCTTGAAATGCGTTCACGTTCTAGCTTAGTGAATCAGGAGGAGAATGGTTTTTTCTTCAAGGAGCGTCGTTTTGAGTCTAATGGTCTTCCCTTTGCCACTAGTAAGCAACTTTATGGTTCAATTATAGTTCGATATCAACCATTCGCTACTTGGAGGAGATATAATGGATCTCGAAGATTGTCCAATGAGGTGGGTCCTACCATTTCGGGTGCTTATGAACAGGCGTTTGGAGATGATTCCTTTAACAAAGTATCTCTGCAGGTTTCTCAGTCTGTCTCATTAGCTAATTGGGGTGAAATTAATTACCGAGTTTCTGCAGCTCATTTTATCAATAAACCCACTTTGTTAGTTGATTATCAGCATTTCAAAGGAAATGAAGTGAATGTCTCCTCTGGAGAATCAAGCTTTTTTGCCCTTCCCTATTATGCGCTTTCGAACTCTGGAGATCATTTAAAGGCATTTGTTAACTGGGAACCGCGTAAATTCATCCTTACCCAAAACGCGTTTTTATCCCTTTATGGATTGAAAGAGAAAGTGGGTTATGCTTATCTTCAAACGTCCATAAGTTCTCAAGTAATTAATTACCAAGAGATTAGTTATGGCTTGACGGGAATTGGTAAAATCTTAGGCATCGATTTAGTCTATCCTATGGGGACTGTAGTGCCCGAAAAATGGAAAGTTCTGGTCAGATTGCCATTCTAATTGTTTATTTGCACCTTTTTACCTAAATTGTGCTAAATTTTTTGAGTATAATCTAAATTAACCTTTATGAATCAAATTGTTTACTTAGTTCCTGCTTTTGGTTTAGTGGGATTGCTGTACACAGCATGGAAATTTAACTGGGTCTCTAAACAGGATGCCGGAAACGAAAAAATGCAGGAGTTGGCTGGTTATATCGCAGATGGTGCGATAGCCTTCTTAAAAGCAGAATGGAGAATTTTAACATATTTCGCTATTCCTACCGCTATTTTATTAGCTTGGTTAGGATCTCAAGAGGGAACTCCGGAAAATCCGATTCACTCCTCCCCTTTAATTGCAGTTGCTTTTTTAATCGGTGCTGTATTTTCAGCAACGGCTGGTTATATTGGAATGATCGTCGCTACAAAGGCGAATGTTCGTACGGCAGAGGCTGCTAGAACTTCTTTAGCTAAAGCATTGAATGTTTCTTTTACTGGAGGTTCAGTGATGGGAATGGGAGTTGCTGGTTTAGCTATTTTAGGTTTAGGTGGTTTGTTTATTGCTTTCTATCAATATTTTGCGGCAGGGAAAGCTTTGACATCAATGGAGATGAGAACGGCAATCGAAGTATTAGCTGGTTTTTCTTTAGGAGCTGAGTCTATTGCTTTATTTGCTCGTGTAGGTGGTGGTATTTATACTAAAGCAGCCGACGTAGGTGCTGACTTAGTAGGAAAAGTAGAAGCAGGTATTCCTGAAGATGATGTACGTAATCCGGCTACTATTGCAGATAACGTGGGTGATAACGTAGGTGATGTGGCTGGTATGGGTGCTGATTTATTTGGTTCTTATGTAGCTACCATCCTTGCAACAATGGTTTTAGGACAAGAAATATCTGTTACAGATAATTATGGAGGCTTCTCCCCTGTTTTATTACCGATGTTAATTGCAGGTGTAGGCTTATTAGCTTCCTTAGTAAGTACGTTCTTTGTTCGTATTTCTAGTGAAACAGCTTCTGTTCAAAATGCGTTGAACGTAGGTAATTATACTTCTATTGCGATCACATTCGTTACATCTTATTTTTTAGTTAAGAATATTTTACCCGATAGCTTAACGCTTCGTGGTACTACATTTACTTCAATGGATGTGTTTTATGCGATTATCGTGGGTTTAGTGGTAGGAACTTTGATGTCTATTATTACAGAATATTATACTGCGATGGGAAAACGTCCAGTAGATTCAATTGTACAAAAATCGGGTACAGGTCATGCGACTAACATTATTGGTGGTTTAGCTGTAGGTATGGAGTCTACTGTATTACCTATTCTAGTTTTAGCAGGTGGTATTATCGGTTCTTACCACTTTGCTGGTATTTATGGTGTTTCTATCGCTGCAGCTGGTATGATGGCTACAACGGCTATGCAATTAGCTATTGACGCTTTTGGTCCTATTGCTGATAATGCAGGTGGTATCGCAGAAATGGCTCAACTACCTCCCGAAGTTCGTGATCGTACAGATAATTTAGATGCAGTAGGAAATACAACTGCGGCAACGGGTAAAGGTTTTGCGATAGCTTCGGCTGCTTTAACTTCCTTAGCTTTATTTGCAGCTTTCGTGGGTATTGCAGGAATTAGTTCTATCGATATTTATAAAGCTGATGTATTAGCTGGTTTATTTGTAGGTGGAATGATTCCATTTATTTTCTCTGCTTTATGTATTTCCGCAGTAGGTAAAGCGGCGATGGAAATGGTGAACGAAGTTCGTCGTCAGTTCCGCGAGATTCCTGGTATTATGGAATACAAAGCGAAGCCAGAATATGAAAAATGTGTAGCGATCTCTACAGAGGCTTCTATTCGTCAAATGATTCTTCCAGGCGCTATTGCTTTAACAGTTCCTGTTATTGTTGGTTTCACTATGGGACCTGAAGTTTTAGGTGGTGTATTAGCTGGTGTAACCGTTTCAGGTGTATTGATGGGTATTTTCCAATCAAATGCAGGTGGAGCTTGGGATAACGCTAAGAAATCATTTGAGAAGGGCGTTTTGATCGATGGTCAAATATATAAGAAAGGTTCTGAGCCTCACAAAGCTGCCGTAACAGGTGACACAGTGGGAGATCCGTTCAAAGATACGTCTGGACCTTCTATGAACATCTTGATTAAATTGATGTCGATCGTATCGTTGGTTATTGCTCCTTACATTCACGTAGGTTCTATTGACCATGCAGCGAAGATCGAAAAGGCTCCAATCGTGAAAGCGTTTGTAGCTAAGAAATAAGTCTAATATTAATTAGGCATAAAAAAGCCCCGCAATTGCAGGGCTTTTTCTTTATCTATCAATCTGTTTTTCCTTTAAGGAATTAAGCTGTTATTTTACCTCTTAATGCTCTTGGGATTTCGATTGTCGCTACTGGGTTGGATATTGGATTTAAGATCTCACATCCTTCTACCTGTAGTTTGTTTACTTTAACTGTTTGACCTAAGTCTAAACCAGATATATCAATTGTTACGAAATCAGGGATGTTTTCTGCTTGACCACGTAAAGTTACTTTACGTAATTTTTGCACCATTTTACCCCCTTTAATAACACCTGGAGAATTTCCAATTACTTTAATAGGTACAGCAATCTTGACTGCTTTGCCTTTTTGAATTTCTAGGAAGTCTACGTGGTAGATCATCTCGTTCACTGGGTGAAACTGTGAATCTTGTAAGATTGCACGGTATTTCGTACCCTCAATGTTTAATTCAACTTCGTATACATCCGCAGAATATAATAATTCACGGAAAAGGATCATTGGAACAGCGAAATGAACTTGCTCCGAACCACCATACAATACACATGGTGCTAAAGCTTCGTTGCGTAAATCATTTGCGCTCTTCGTACCGAGATTCGCTCTTTTAAACCCTACAATCTCTAATTTTTTCATCTTGTTTTTGTTAATGCTTCCAGTCTTTCGCACAAAGGCTATCCCCTAGAAACGGTTGAAATTAATATTTAATAAATAATGAACTGATAGATTCGTGATCACGGATACGTCCGATGGCCTTTGCGAAAAGCTCAGCAACCGAAAGAATCTTAATTTTGTCACATGCTTGTTTAGAAGGAATCGTATCCGTCACTAATAATTCTGCTAAAACAGAATTAGAAATGTTTTCGTATGCTTTTCCTGATAAAACCGGGTGGGTGACAACCGCCCTTACTGAATTTGCTCCCTTATCCATGATTAATTGAGCTGCTTTGCACAAAGTACCTCCGGTGTCAATTAAGTCATCGACTAAGATCACGTCAGCACCCTTCACTTCTCCAATTAATTGCATGGAGGCAATTTCATTAGCACGTTTACGGTGCTTATCGCAAATAACCATCTCCGCATTGAAGAATTTAGCCATGTTGCGAGTACGAACAACACCTCCCACATCAGGGGATGCGAAAAGGATGTTTTCTAAATTTAAAGACTTTAAGTAAGGAACAAAGATGGCATTACCTTCTAAGTGATCTACTGGGAAGTCCATGAAACCCTGGATTTGGCCTGCATGTAGATCAATCGTCATTAAACGATCAGCTCCTGCTGCAGTTAATAAATTGCCAATTAATTTTGCTCCAATACCCACGCGTGGACGATCTTTACGATCTTGACGAGAATACCCAAAATAAGGAATAACAGCTGTTACATAGTGAGCTGATGCGCGTCTAGCGGCATCAATCATTAATAATAACTCCATCAAATTATCCGCCGATGGGAACGTAGACTGAATGATAAATACATCACAACCACGTACTGATTCGTCAAAACTGGGTGACATTTCACCGTCTGAGAATTTTAAGGTTGTGACAGCGCCTAAATCTTTTCCATAAAACTTAGCAATATCCTTTGCTAAATAATTAGAAGCAGAACCAGAAAATATTTTAACTGCGTTAATCGCTGCCATGTGTTCGTTAGAGCTTATTTATTTTAATAAAGGGCAAAATTAATCAATTTTGCCCCTATTTCAAACTATTTTACAGAAGCACGTATGATGTTTAAGGCACCACCTGCTTTGAACCATTCGATTTGTTGTTCATTATAGGTATGGTTTACAGCAAAACTCTCTGTGCTACCATTCGAATGAACTAACTCAATAGTCAAGGATTTCTCCGGAGCAAAGCTTCCTAAACCAACAATGTTGATCGCATCGTCTTCTTGTATTTTGTCATAATCAGCCTCGTTTGTAAAAGTCAGAGCTAACATGCCTTGCTTTTTCAAATTCGTTTCGTGAATACGAGCGAAAGATTTAACTAGAACCGCACGAACCCCTAAATGACGTGGTTCCATAGCTGCGTGTTCGCGTGATGAACCTTCACCGTAGTTGGTATCTCCTACCACAATGGTTCCTACTCCTGCTGCTTTATAAGCACGTTGTGTAGCGGGTACTGGACCATATTCTCCGGTTAATGCGTTCTTTACGTTATCTGTCTTCTCATTGAAGAAGTTAAGCGCACCTATTAACATGTTGTTAGAGATATTATCTAAGTGACCACGGTATTTTAACCAGGGACCTGCCATTGAAATATGATCTGTGGTACATTTACCTTTGGCCTTAATCAATAATTTCAAACCTTTCAAATCAGATCCTTCCCATGCTGAGAATGGATCTAATAATTGTAAACGATCTGAGGTAACAGAAACTTTTACTTCAACGCCTGAACCATCTTCCGCCGGAGCTTGATAGCCAGCATCTTCAGCAGCGAATCCCAATTTCGGTAATTCATCTCCTGTAGGGGCGTCTAATTTAACTTGTTCGCCTTTATCGTTTGTTAAGGTATCCGTTAATGGGTTGAAGGTAAGATCACCAGCAATCGCTAAGGCAGTCACCATTTCTGGAGATGCTACGAAAGCAAATGTGTTAGGGTTACCATCGGCACGCTTTGCAAAGTTTCTATTGAAAGAGTGAACAATCGTGTTCTTTTCTCCCTTTTCAGCACCTGGACGAGCCCATTGTCCTATACAAGGTCCACACGCATTCGAAAATACGGTTGCTCCGATTGAATCAAATGTGGCGATGAAACCATCCCGCTCGATCGTATAACGAACTAATTCTGAGCCCGGTGTGATAGTGAATTGCGCCTTTGTTTTTAATCCTTTAGCCGCTACTTGTTTTGCTAGAGATGCGGCACGTGCGATGTCCTCGTAAGACGAGTTCGTACATGAACCTATTAAACCTACTTCCACTTTCGTAGGCCAGCCGTTTTTCTCAGCCATTTCTTTCATCTTAGAAATAGGCGTAGCTAAATCTGGAGTGAAAGGGCCATTCAAGTGTGGCTCTAATGTATCTAAATCGATTTCGATTACTTGATCGAAGTATTTTTCTGGGTTAGCGTATACTTCAGGATCAGCTGTTAAGTGTTCTTTCACACCATTCGCTAAAGCGGCTACATCCGCGCGACCGGTAGACTCTAAATAACGGGCCATCGATGCATCATAACCAAATGTTGATGTGGTCGCACCTATTTCAGCACCCATATTACAAATGGTTCCTTTACCAGTACAAGACATGGATGTCGCTCCTTCGCCAAAATATTCAACGACTGCACCCGTTCCACCTTTTACAGTAAGAATGCCTGCTACCTTCAAAATAACATCTTTAGCAGATGTCCAACCATTTAATTTACCTGTTAATTTAACTCCAATTAGTTTAGGGAACTTTAATTCCCAAGCTAAACCTGCCATTACATCGCAGGCATCAGCGCCACCCACACCGATAGCAATCATTCCTAAACCACCCGCATTAACTGTGTGAGAATCAGTTCCGATCATCATTCCTCCAGGGAAGGCATAATTTTCTAATACTACTTGGTGAATGATACCAGCACCTGGTTTCCAGAAACCGATACCATATTTGTCTGAAACAGATGATAAGAAGTCATAGACCTCCTTATTTTTATCAACCGCTACTTTTAAATCGGTAGTAGAGGCTACTTTAGCTTCAATTAAGTGATCGCAATGCACAGTAGAAGGTACAGCCACCTGTGGACGTCCTGCTTGCATGAATTGTAATAAGGCCATTTGAGCTGTTGCATCTTGCATCGCTACACGGTCTGGTGCAAAATCTACATAAGAAGCACCTCTTGCATAAGCAGTAGAGGCTTCGCCTTCCCATAGATGGCTATAAAGAATTTTTTCTGTTAATGTAAGCGGTTTACCTGTTAACGCACGAGCAGCAGCAATGCGAGCCGGCATGCGATCGTAAACAGCTTTAATCATTTCAATATCAAAGGCCATGGTAAAATTGTTATGTAAAAAATATTTACAAAATTAATAGATTAGCTTCAAATTTGCCACTATTTGTAGGATAACATTTCCTTTGTTAATTAATTATTAAGAACTTTGTTCTATTGCTTGATTTAATCTATTTTAAATAGGACTATTTTAACTTTTTAATCTACAATCCGCTTGAATTATTTGAAAATAATCCTTTTGATTGGATGTTTTTTTCATTTTCCTCAGAATGAAGCTCAAGCTCAGTCCCTGTCTCCGTCTTCAGTTTTAGAAAATGCCTTGCGCTTAGCCGATGAACATGGACAAGCTATCGGCTCCTTTAAAATACGCGTTAAAGTGCAAGAAAAAGGCCGGTTTAATCGGGTAATTGGTATAGCTAGAAAACGTTTGACTGCAAAAGAAGGGATTCAAATGGGGCAATGGTACGGTAATCAAACCATATCTGAGGTTCAAGTAGGCCATTTAAATCAAATGATTCACGGTATTGAATCGGTTCAAACTTTTCACAAGAAATATGCCAAACCTACGTTGTTTCTTTGGCCAGATTTATACCAAGACTATGTAGGATCCTCCTGCGTATCTCCGTTGAGTTTTCAAGCAAAATCCTTCTATCATTTTAATTTCAAAGGTGATACCTTAATAGAAGGTAAAAATTGCCTTCAATTTAAGGTAGAGCCTAAGTTAAGACGAGATCACCTGTTCAAGGGTACAATAACGTTAGATGAAGCTGGATGGATTGTTCGTTTTCAAGGCGCTGTATTTGCTGATGCGATCGATTATCAATTTGATTTAATGCATCAATATTTTTTAGGGAAATGGCTTCCTAAAAGAGGGCAAATTAGACTTGTGGCCGGATTACTAGGAAGTGATGGGGAATATATCTGGGAACAAGAGACCTTAGGTTCACCTGAGCAATGGAGCTTTAACCCGCGTTTGTTTACTGAACCTACGAATCCATTGGAAACACTAAATATCTCTGCTGTAGCCTTTGATGAAACATTTGCTAATCAGTTTTTGACCAATTTACATGGTTCTTTACTCCGTAAATGGAAGCAACGGCCTACGTCTAATTTATTGATGATTGATTCGGTTTATTATAAGAAAACGGATCAATCCACGAGCTTGAATCTTGTTTTCATTAATGAGGTTTCTGGAATTACAAATAAGGAGGTTTTAATTGATAGCTTTAGAGTAAGACCATTTAATCTGACTCAATTGATTTTGAGTAATTCGTTTTATTTCGGAAAGTTTAAGCGGGATTTTTATCCGTTTGAGATTTATTATAAATCCCCGGTCTTTGATTCTAATTTCAATACGGTGGAAGGTTTTGTGGCTAATACAGGACTTGTTTTTCGTAAGCGTTGGTCACGCTACCATTTGTTAGAAGCAGAGGTTTTAGGCCGTAGAGCCTTTGGTATTAACCGTAATTCAGGTTTGGTTAAATTACGTTATCGAGCGGATTCATTTGATTTATTGTTTACAAACGCAGATTTTGTTGCCCAGTATAATCCCGAGAATACGATTTCTCCAGAGATGAATTCCTTATCTACTTTGCTTTTAAAGAATAACCAGATGAAGATTTATCGGACAAAGTTCACCTCATTAAATTTCACAAAACGATTCTCTGCTCGATTCTTCTTGAAATCTTTAATTGAATATTCGGAAAGAAGTCAAATGGATAATACCACGGATTATTATTGGATTAATTTTCTTAATCGTGAGTATCAACCTAATAATCCTACTAATTCAGAATATAAAACAGATGGATTTGCTACGCATAAATCATTTATAACACAATTGCAGGTAGGTTTTAGGCCCTTTTTAACTCAAAGTTATCGTGCTAATACGCGCTTAACTGATTGGGGTTCATCCCCCTTATTATTAGCTAAATATAGGGCAGGATGGAAAGATGTGTTTGGTTCGTCAACAGATTTTAATCAATTGGAACTGTCCTATTTACATAATATTGAAGTGAATCCTTGGATTAAAATGGGTTTAATAGTTAATGCGGGTACTTTCTTGGGAAATAAACCAACCTATTTCATTAATTTTAAGCATTATAACGGATCATTAAACCTAATTCAAGCAGGAGAAATGTTAGGTTCTCATCGATTAGTGGGTTATTATCAGAATTTAACGGGAGGATCTAATCAACGTCTAAATGTGAATCATTATGCTAATTCAACAGCTGGATCTTATGTAGAGGCCCTTAGCTTTTTTCAGTTTTCCAATCTGTGGTTAAAGCCGCTTTTAGGTATGAAAAAGTTATATGTAAAGGAGGTTTTAATTGCTAATGCTAATTACGTCCAAAATCAAAATTTACTCTATACTGAATTAGGCTATGGCTTAGATGGCGTGTTTAAAGTTTTTCGTTTAGAAGCAATCGCAAACTTTATAAATGGCGAGTTTAGTTACATCGGTTTTAGGGTGAATATTAATTCTCGAATTCGTATTGGAAATATCCCGGATTAATATTTTTTTTCGCCTTTCGGCAATTTTTGATTCTTTGTTAAATTTAGAGCCCTTATATTTGGACTCGTGTTAAGTATTTCATTTTCTAATCAGCATAATGGCAAAAAATTTAGTCATCGTCGAGTCTCCAGCTAAAGCAAAGACCATAGAAGGATATTTGGGGAAGGATTTCGTGGTGAAGTCTTCTTTTGGTCACGTTCGAGATTTGCCTATAAAAGGTGATAAAGCCATTGATGTAGATAATAACTTCGCTCCTACCTATGTTGTTTCTGCGGATAAGACTAAAGTTATTTCGGAGTTAAAAAGTTTAGCGAAATCTGCCGAAGAAGTTTGGTTAGCAACGGATGATGACCGCGAGGGAGAAGCTATTTCGTGGCATTTAAAAGAAGCCTTAGGATTGAAAGATAACGCGAAGCGCATTGTTTTTCGCGAGATTACGAAGCCAGCGATCTTACATGCCATTACGCAACCAAGAACCATTGATATGGACTTAGTGAATGCGCAGCAGGCTCGTCGAATTATGGATCGTTTGATCGGATTTGAGTTGTCGCCGGTACTTTGGTCTAAAGTTCAAAAAGGTTTATCCGCGGGTCGTGTTCAATCCGTAGCCGTTCGGTTGATTGTAGAAAGAGAGCGTGAAATTGAAAATCACGCATCCATTGCCACCTTTAAAGTGGTAGCTCATTTTGATTTACCTGGAAAAAAAGTTTTAAAGGCAGAATTGTCGAAGGCTTTTGCTAAAGAAGATGAGGCATTAGACTTCCTTAAAAGATGCGTTGGAGCTGCTTTTAGCATCAAGAGTTTAGAAACTAAACCGGCTAAAAAGTCGCCAGCTCCCCCCTTTACCACATCCACCTTACAGCAAGAGGCGTCCCGTAAATTAGGGTTTGCTGTGGCGACTACGATGTCTGTAGCCCAAAAATTATACGAATCTGGCCGCATCACTTATATGCGTACCGATTCTACCATGTTATCCCAAGAAGCGCGAGATAAAGCGAAAGCGGAGATTGAATCAGCTTATGGTGCTAAGTTCCATTACGGTCGTCAGTTTAAAACTAAATCTGAAAATGCACAAGAGGCTCACGAAGCCATCCGTCCAACGGATTTCGCTAATCATAGTATCACTGGGGATGCAAGAGAAAAGCGTTTATATGAATTAATTTGGAAGCGCGCAATTGCGTCTCAAATGGCAGATGCCTTAATCGAGCGTACGACGGCTTTAATTGATATTTCAACGACTCCCGAGCTTTTATCAGCGCAAGGGGAAGTGATTGCTTTTGAAGGATTTTTGAAGGCTTATTTAGAAGGTAAGGATGAGGACGAGGAGGATGAGAATAAAGATATGTTGCCTCCATTAAATGTAGGTCAAGTATTAGATTTAGATGAAATGAAGGCTCAGGAGCGTTTTTCTAGAGCTGCTCCCCGATATACGGAGGCTAGTTTAGTAAAGGCTTTGGAAGAAAAAGGTATCGGTCGCCCTTCTACCTATGCGCCTACGATTTCTACTATCATTAAGCGTGCTTATGTTGTGAAAGAAGATCGTCCTGGTAGAGAACGTGAGTTTCAAACCTGGGTTCTTTCAAATAATGAGATTGCTGGGACAAAAGCATCAGAAATTGTTGGAACAGAGAAATCTAAGTTATTCCCTACACACATTGGTACTTTAGTGACCGACTTCCTAGTGGAGAATTTTGAGAATGTGGTCGATTATACCTTCACTGCAGAGATGGAGGATGAATTTGATAATATTGCCAAAGGTAAATTAGAGTGGACTACTCTAATGAAGAATTTCTATAAGTCTTTTCACCAAACCATTGAAGATTCTAAATCAATTAATCGTAGTTCTGTAGGTGGTGGTCGTGAATTAGGAGTGGATCCTAAAACGGGCCGATTAGTTTCTGTTCGCTTAGGTAAATTTGGTCCTTTCGTTCAGTTAGGGGAATCGTCTGAAGAAGAAAAGCCTGTCTTTGCGAATTTGATGAAGTCACAAGCCGTGAGCACCTTAACGTTTGAAGAGGCTTTGGCCTTATTAGAACGACCTAAATTGCCGCGTGAAGTAGGTATCCATGAGGATATGCCGGTGATTATCGGTGCAGGTAAATTAGGGCCATATATTAAATATGATGGTAAGTTTACGAGTTTGCCAGATACGCACGATCCTTTTACCATTGAAATGGATCAAGCCATTGAAGTTATTGCTCAAGCATTAAAAGATGCGGAAGCGGGTGGATTAGGATATTTTGAGGATTCCTTAATTGAGACCGGAAAAGGTCGTTTCGGGCCTTATGTGAAACATAATGGGAAGTATTATTCTTTGGCCAAAACAGATAATTTAGCAACTATCGATCAAGAACGTGCGATTGAATTAATTGAAGCAAAGCGTAAAGTAGAAGCGAATAAATTTATTAAAGAATTTGCTGAAAATGAGTCTGTAAAGGTTGTAAATGGCATGTATGGACCCTATATTCAAATTGGAAAAAGAAATGTAAAGATTTCGAAAGGAACAGAACCAGCAGATTTAACATTAGAGGAGTGTTTAGCTTTAGGCGACGCAGCTCCTGCACCTAAGAAAGCACGTAAAAAATAAGCTAATGAGTCAGATTATTGATGGTAAAATGGTGGCGGAATCAATGAAAATTGCCATCGGTGAAGAAGTAAAAGAAATGGTTGCTGCCGGCCAAAAGGCCCCGCATCTAGTGGCTATTCTTGTCGGTAATAATGGCGCATCTGAGACCTATGTCGCTAATAAAGTAAAGTCTTGTGAAGAATTAGGTTTTGCTTCTACCCTGTTACGTTTTGATCCATCGATCTCTGAAGCTGATTTATTAGCTGAGGTTCAGAAGGTGAATGATAATCCTGACATGGATGGTTTAATCGTTCAATTGCCTCTTCCAGCCCATATTAATCCAGATAAAGTAATGGAAACTATTCACCCTTCGAAAGATGTGGATGGCTTCCACCCTATCAATATTGGCCGAATGGCGAAAGGTTTACCAGCTTATATTTCTGCTACTCCACAAGGTGTTTTAGATTTATTAGCCTATTACAAAATAAAAACTGCCGGAAAGCATTGTGTAGTGGTAGGTCGTTCTCAAATTGTGGGTTTACCTATGTCCATCTTGATGCAACGTAATCACCCAGTAGGAAACTGCACCGTAACGTTAACACATTCAAGAACGCCTAATCTAGCCGAGATTTGCGCACAAGGAGATATTGTCATCGCAGCTTTAGGGAAACCTGATTTTATTAAAGCTGCGCACATTAAATCGGGAGCAGTTGTGATAGATGTAGGATTAACCCGAGTAGAAGATGCCACTAAAAAATCCGGCTTCGCTTTAAAGGGGGATGTTGATTTTAATGATGTGGCTCCTAAGTGTTCTTATATCACCCCAGTGCCCAAAGGCGTGGGTCCTATGACCATCGTTTCACTCATGAAAAATACACTTTTGGCCGCTAAGGGTGTGATTTATCCCAAAAACTAAGATTGATATAGATAGCGATAAAAGACTCCTAGTGGGAGTTTTTTATCATATTCATCATTCAAATAGATCTCTCCAGATTCGGCGATATCTGGTACATTGAAAATACCCTTCATTAAATTTTCTACGACCAAAGTCGAGAAACCCAGCGAGTAGACATTGGTTAATAATATATGCTCTTTCGGATCTAAAATTTCTTTCACGGAACGTAACATATCATCAATTTGCTCTTCTAACACCCATTTTTCGCCTTCTGGACCACGTCCATATGCTGGGGGGTCTAATAGAATTCCTTGGTAGAAATTACCCCGTCTTGCTTCCCGTTTCACAAATTTTAGAGCATCCTCGGCCATCCAACGGATGTTATCCAGCTTAGATACTTCCATATTTTCCCTAGCCCAAGATAAAACCGGTTTAACAGAATCTACGTGCGTTACATCTGCTCCTACTTGCTTACAAGCTAAACTAGCACCACCCGTATATGCAAATAGATTTAAAATTTTCGGTTTTGGCGTTTTTAGTAAGGGAATGTTTTTTGCTAAAAACTCCCAATTGGATGCTTGCTCGGGGAAAATTCCTACGTGTTTGAACGAGGATAAAGAAATCTTAAAGTTCAAATCTAATGTGTTAGACTTATAAGGCATGAACCATTTATCCGGTACTCCCTTTTTTACTTCCCAAACACCACGTTCCGAACTCCCTTTTTCTTTACTAAAATATGCATGTGCTTTGCTTGCCCAGAATTCTTCTGAAAGCGATTTTTGCCACACTGCCTGCGGTTCAGGTCGTCTTACGACAAAAGCACCGAATTGTTCTAATTTTTCGAATCCACCTGAGTCGATTAGTTCATAATTTTTACCCCAAAAGGCTGGTGTTTCGATGGCAATAGAGGCTAGATTTTTCAAATTTTAGGGGTTCAATGGGATTTTAGTTAGGAAGTAAACAGAACGGCGTCCTTCGTCTGAATTGCTGATAGTTTGATTTCCCACAGCAAGGAAATTAGTACCAAACCAGTAATTCAAATCGGACTTTTCTTGACGACGAATTTTATCTCCTTCGTTTTGGGAACTTAATTCTTGTATTTTCTCCTCTCCTGACTGTCCTGCAGCGGTGATGTATTTAGAAATTATATGGTTGCCTCTTTGGTAAGATAAAGTAAGAATATCCCCATGTAAGGACGTTTTTATCTTTTGAATTAGCTTATCTTCTTTGATATTATTCAAATCAATCGAATGATCCCATAATAAGTTACCTTTTTCGTCTATTTCTGCAATCACCGCGTGGGTATAGATCCAGCCGTCGAATTGCTGAGAATTACTATACGAATTAATACCTCGATATCCCCAAGGACTATAATAACTTGAGAATGGTGAGTACAACCCATAATTACCATAACCCCAGCGGTAAGGATTGTATAACATATTCCATGGCGAATAGAGTCCTCCTCCTAGCATAGCCATATTGCTGCCAAATGGCGAATAATTCATGTATTTATAATCTGGATAAAAGGCTTCCGCAACAATGATATAATGATCTCCCTTTTTAATAAGTTCATGCATTAATAATCGGTAATCTAACCGAAGTTCTTCTCCTTTATCTTCTTTACTTTTGATCTTTTTTTCCTGTTTGCTTTTTTGTTTCTCACCTAAGAAATTAAAGAAATTATTGAATTGAGTAAAGCTGTGGAACTTAGATTCTTGTAATTCTCCATCTAGGTAGGAACTAAAATACAAACCTTGAGAACTAGGGCCCTTTGAAGAACCAATCGTATTTTTGTGGCCATAAGTGCCCACAACTACTTGCAAAGAATCATTTAATTGGGTGGATTTGGCATTCATTTGGGCATATTCCTCTTGTGGATTCATAATTACCTGCCCTAATTGATTTCCATCCTCGTCAAATGATTTCAAAATTAGCTGGTAGCTCTTTGCTTTTTTACCCACAGAATAAACCACATTAATTTGCTGTTGAACTGTATCTAAATCCATTGATTGGATTTCGGCTTGACCATTCACTACTGCAGGTAAAATACGCGTCCTTTTCTCAGTTAAATTAGTGAATAAAATGACGGGGGTATTGTTGACCACTCCACCTATAAATAGCGATTGGTTTAAGGCTTTAAAATTTGAAATTTCCATTTTTTCCACTGAGAAAATCTGGAACTTTTCTAATTTTCCATCGCTAGGGTTTACTCGAACGATATAATAGTTATTACTTTTAAAACGGCTAAATAATAAATAAAGGCGATTTCCATCATAACAATGGGTTACATAGTCAAGATTTCCATCTACACTTCCCTGATTCATCCACACCTGATCTAAATCTGCATTGAATTTTCGAATATTGAATTCAGCTTTGCCTAAATGAGTTAATACAATTACTCCTTTTTCGCCTATTGGAATGGAAAATGTTTCCATTTGAGATCCTCCCACTGGAAATTCAATTCGCTTCATTTCTTGGGCGAATGTGCTTAAATGACAAATGACTAAGGCGAGTAGTAGGCGAATCGATTTCATATTTATTCTGCTAGGCTTAAAATAATATCGAATTCTGCTTTTGCGACGGGAGTTACAGATAAACGCGATTGCTTGATTAAAGCTAAACCACTTAATCTATCATCCGCTTTCATCGCTTTTAAGGTTACCGTTTTAGCGAATTTTTTAATAGGAATTAATTCTACCACCACCCAGCGAGGATCTTCCGTCGTTGGATCTGAAAAATGTTCCTTTCTTACTTCTGCTAGTCCAATGACTTCCATTCCTTCGTTTGAGTGGTAAAAAAAGACCCAATCGCCTTTTTTCATGGCCATCATGTTATTCCTAGCTTGGTAATTGCGAACGCCGTCCCAAACAGATTTCCCCTCCTTAACGAAATCATCCCAAGAATATTTGAATGGTTCAGATTTTACTAACCAATAATTCATCATTTAGGGGAATTTAGGGAATTTAGAGAAATCGGGTTTGCGTTTTTCAAGGAAAGCATTTTTTCCTTCTTTAGCCTCGTCTGATAAATAATACAATAAGGTGGCATTTCCAGCTAATTCCTGGATTCCTGCTTGACCATCTAATTCTGCGTTAAATGCTGATTTTAACATGCGTAAAGCAAGTGGACTCTTTTCTAATATCTTCTCGCACCACGCTACGGTGGTCTTTTCTAACTCTTCTAAAGGAACGACTTTGTTCACTAATCCCATATCTAATGCCTCTTTAGCATCGTATTGATCGCAAAGAAACCAAATTTCACGAGCTTTCTTTTGACCAACAACACGGGCTAGATAAGAGGCGCCAAAACCTCCGTCAAATGAACCTACATTAGGACCAGTTTGTCCAAATCGTGCATTTTCAGCGGCAATAGATAAATCACAAATGACATGTAAAACGTGTCCACCACCGATCGCCCAACCTGCTACCATAGCGATAACGGGTTTAGGGATAGTTCTGATCTGACGTTGAAGATCTAATACATTTAAACGAGGTACCGTATCTTTTCCGATATAACCACCATCTCCACGAACGCTTTGATCTCCTCCTGAACAGAAGGCTTTTCCGCCTTCGCCTGTTAAAATGACTACGCCAACACGTGGATCTTGACGAGCTAATTCCATGGCCTCAGACATTTCCTGAACCGTTAATGGAGTAAAGGCATTGTGCTTTTGTGGCCTGTTAATGGAAATTTTAGCAATTCCGTTATAGAATTGAAACAAAATATCCTCGTATGTTTTGATGGTTTCCCAAGCAAATGTTGAAATCATAAGTTTAATCGATTTGTTATGCGGGAGAATCGTTGTATTCTACCTCCCAGGTGTGGTCGGCTAATAATTTAACTTTGGCTAAATAGCGGCTATATTTAAAAGAACGACCCCATTCTTCTGGTGCCACTAAGGACATTAAGTCTGAACCATCTTCTTTTTCGTATAAATAATAAGTCTCGCTAATGATAGGTTCGAAACCCATGGCAGCTTCATATATACGTTCAGAAATTTCTTTCCTTTCTGCTATTAACTTGGCTTGCCGAGCCAAAACCTCCATTTGCTCGTACAATTGATTCATTTGACGATCCGTTTGCTGGCGCATGGCTAGAACGGAGCGACCTTTTATCTTACCCATATCGTCCGGCTTTATGACAGCCCCTCCTGCGGTATGCGCATAAGGAAGTAAGCCAGGGTTTTCGGCTACTTTGTCTGGATTAATGGGATTTAAGAATGGATCTTCTGACATATTGTAGGTGGCTTTACGATTACCCTTTATTAACTCACAAAATTAGAGAATGTTTGGTTAATTTTGGAAAGAATCTGTGATTATATGCGCATCCTGCACTCTCTTTTATTAGAATTGCCTCCAGCTGAATCGGAATTTGAGCAACAAGTGTTCGAATTTTGTCAGAAGTGGCGTGAAGGTCAAACAGCGTTTTTATTTCACAGTTCCGGTTCTACAGGGGATCCAAAGCCTTTTTTAATTTCTCGGGAGCGCATGTATGCTTCTGCAAAAATGACAGGTGAATGGTTAAAATTAGCCCAAGGCGATGTGGCGCTTTTATCTCTATCACCTACCTATATCGCGGGAGCCATGTTGCTTGTTAGAGCGCTAGTTCTTGATTTAGGTTTGGTTTTAGTAGAACCTTGCCAAAATCCCTTAGAAAACCTTCCTCCAATAAATATTCATCTAACTTCTTTCGTTCCCACGCAATGGAATACGATATTAGCTTCAGGAATTAATTTTAAAAACTATTTTTCTACTGCCAAAGGTATTCTTTTAGGAGGCGCGCGAGTTCCAGATAAACTCCGCATGGACATGGGATTCCCTGTTTATGAAACATATGGAATGACAGAGACCGTTTCACATATCGCCTACCGAGTTTGGAATCAGGATCATTTTCAAATTCTTCCAGGTGTTCAAATTGCGGTCAGCGACACCTCCTGCTTACTTATATGTTCTGTATTAACCGAAAATAAATGGATACAGACGCGCGACCTGGTAGAAATAACGGCTCCCGGGCGATTTATATTGACAGGTCGTTTAGATCGGGTGATTAATTCGGGTGGACTTAAAATTCAACCTGAGAACATAGAACAGGTATATAGTTCATTGACTAATGTGCCATTATTTGTGGCAGGAATTCCTGATGATTTTTGGGGAATGAAAGTAGTTTTATTTGTTGAGTCAGTCGAAGCTATTGTTTGGGATAGTGATTTTATTGACTCCCATTTAGCCTCTGTTGAAGTACCTAAGGAAATTGTTTATCTAGCGTCTTTTATAAAAACCGCTAGTGCTAAAATTGATCCTACGAAAACCGTAGCTTTGTATCTTAATTCCATTTAGATGAACCCAAATAAATTATCTCGGCTTTTTAAGTTATTCTATGAGTCGCCCATTAATGTGCCAGCGCCTTATCATTTAGAAGCTGTTTTTACTTTTTTACAATTTGATACAGATAAACCCACCGTTGCGATTGAAATACAATTCATAGATCGTTCTGATTTTTCTCGAGAAGAATTAATTGCGGATGGATTAGTTCCTGATGATAATTGGACTTTTTCAGGTGATTTGCCACTTGTTTGGCGGGATCGACTGTTTCCTCATTTTCAAGAATATGTGACAGGATCTTGCTCCCCTAAAGATCAGGAACCCTTTATTACCTTAGAAACGAATGATACCACTCCTAACGTTCCCTTGTATTTAGAAGCTCAAGAGACCGTAATTCAAGAGTTTATGCAAGCCATGTTTGAAATAGATGGACGTGAATTACCTTTGTATTTAGGATTTCAATTCAAAGATCGGGCTGGAAATTGGCGGAAGATTGAGGGAGAAATGTCCTTTGCTACCTTGTCCTTTAATTACCTCGATAGTGAAGACGGACAGAAAGAATTTACGAATTGGGATGAATTGCAAGATTTAATGAATCACGTATTTATAGCTGAATTTCAGGCCGATAAAGCGAATCAGAATTGCAAATCAGCTAGTTTAGCCGTTTACCCTGGCGATGGGTTATGGTATGTGGCGGGGCATTCCCTGTGTAAGCCTAGTGGAAACAATTATTATTTCGACGAGTTAGAAGAAAAATTACTATTCATCTTTTAATATACCTTGATGGAAAATCAAATTTTAGAAGTTCTCTCCTTACAAAAATCCGCTCTATTGCGCCTAAGTACCTCTAGTGCGACGGAACGTATCGAAAAGTTACGCAAAATAGAGTCTTATTTAATGCAGCATAAAAATGATTTGTGCGATGCTTTATATACTGATTTTAAAAAGCCCGCATCTGAAGTAGTTATTGCTGAGATGCTAGGTGTTAAGCGTGAAATTCAACACACGGTGAAGCATTTGAAGTCTTGGATGAAACCAACGTCTGTTTCTACTCCGTTGATGCTTTTAGGAACAAAAGGTCTAGTTCAATATGAGGCGAAAGGTTTGTGTTTGATAATTTCACCTTGGAATTACCCTTTCAATTTATCCATTTGCCCTTTAGTACATGCCATTGCGGCTGGAAATGCGGTGATTTTAAAGCCATCTGAATTAACGCCTGCGACGTCCTCTTTTATACAAAAGATGATTTCGTCCCTATTCGATAAGAGTGAAGTGGCTGTTTTTGAGGGTGATGCGGAAGTTTCTACTACGCTATTAGAACAAAAATTTGATCATATATTCTTTACCGGTAGTCCTGCGATTGGTAAAGTGGTAATGGCAGCTGCAGCGAAGCATTTAACTTCTGTAACCTTGGAATTAGGGGGTAAGTCTCCTGCGATTGTAGGTGCTGACGTCAATGTAGAAGAAGCGGCGGCGAAAATTGCTTGGGGTAAGTTTTTGAATAATGGACAAACCTGTATAGCCCCTGATTATCTTTATTTGCACGAAAAGAACTATTTTTCTTTTCTAAAGGCTTTAGAGGCAACCGTGGAGACTTTTTACGGAAAGAACGTCGCAAAAAGTAAAGACTATGCCCGTATCGTCAATCGCCGTCATTTTGATAGAATCGCTTCTTTAGTAGAAGATGCAAAAGAAAAAGGGGCTCAGGTGTTATTTGGAGGCATTATGGATCCAGATGATTGTTTTATTTCTCCTACCGTGCTGATTAATTGCACTCCTGAAATGCGTATTATGCAGGAAGAAATTTTTGGCCCTATCCTACCGGTAATGTCCTATCAAGATGAAATTCAGATAACGTCTGAAATTCGTTCAGGAGATAAACCACTAGCCCTATATGTTTTTTCAAAAGACACGGAGTTTAATCAATACATATTAAATCACACTAGTTCAGGAACCTCTGTGGTGAATGATTGTTTGATTCAATTTGGGCATAATGAATTACCGTTTGGTGGTGTTAATCACTCTGGAATCGGTAAATCAGGAGGGCATTATGGTTTTGTTGAGTTCTCGAATCAAAAATCCGTTGTTATTCAGCGTACGAATTTATTAAAGAATTTTTACCCTCCTTATGGTGTAAAAGTGCGTTGGATGATCGATTTTGTCTTAAAATGGTTGTAAGGTTATTTCTTCTTGTGTTTGCCGTGTTTTTTGTGTCTTGCCAAAGCTCCCCCGACTCAAAGGGTGAAAACATTCCGAATCAACAAGCGATCATGGCAGGTCAAAAAGCGGAGACGAATGTTCAGTTTTTGACTAAGCAAATGGAAGAGCAACCCAGCGCTAACCTGTATTATTTACGGGCTAAAAATTACCTCGCTCTGCATGCCTATGGTTTAGCGGATCAAGATATGGAGAATGCATTACGGGATAATCCGGGGGAACCAGCTTTTTTAGCTCTCTCTGCTAAAACAAAGCAATTTGTAGAAGATTATACAACTTCAATAGACCGTGCTAAGTTAACGGAGACATCTGTGTTAACGAATGGTCAAAACACACTTTTATTAGCTCAGAATTATTTAGCAATAAAACAAATGAGTTTAGGTCGTTTCTATCTAAAAAAAATAGACGAATCCCTTTTGTCCACACTAGACCGCTCATTGCTTAAGGCAATTAAGGATTATGGAGTTGCTGATTCTCTTCGTTTATTTACCCTAATGAATTCTAAACCCAGTGATGATTCACCGCTTGTTTATGTGTATTACGAACAAGGATTTACCTCTATTCCTTCGTTACGTTATCAGCAAGAGATTTTATCAAGTTTAAAGAATTACCCAATGGATCCTTATTTTTTGAGGTATTGGGCTCGTTTTTTAGTCAAAATGAAGAAGTACGATCAGGCGGCTTTGGTTTACAAACAAGTGCTAAAAGTTTTTCCTGAAACGAAATCTTTTAAAGCAGAATTAGTCTATTTTGATCTTGCCAAACAAGGTTTATTGCCTACAAAGCCCTCAGAATCTTTAACTGATTCTTTAGCGGTTTCCGCTGATTCTTTAACCCAAAATTAATCAGGATCTCATTTCGTTGATTTGCACCTTAATTTGTACCTTTACACAAATTTTTTTAGAATGATCAAAATTACATTTCCCGACGGGCAGGTTAGAGAATTTGAAAAAGGAATTACTCCTTATCAAGTTGCATTGCAAATTTCTGAAGGTTTAGCACGTAATGTGTTAGCGGCTAAATTAAATGGTGAGGTAGTGGATTCCTCTACTCCTATTGATGCAGATGCCGTATTGCAATTATTAACCTGGATCGACGAAGATGGTAAAAAGACCTTTTGGCATTCCTCTGCACACTTATTAGCAGAAGCTATTGAGTCTTTATTTCCGGGAACTAAATTCGGAATTGGTCCAGCCATTGAAAATGGTTTTTATTATGATATTGATTTAGGTGATCAAGAATTCGGTTCTGATGACTTTAAAGCGATTGAAGATAAAATGTTGGAATTAGCTCGCTTAAAGAACGAGTTCCTACGTAGCTCGATTTCTAAGGCTGATGCAGTCTCTTATTTTACTGATAAGGGAGATGAATATAAATTAGAATTAATTGAAGGTTTAGCTGATGGCTCCATCACTTTTTATAATCAAGGTAATTTCACAGATTTGTGCCGTGGGCCCCATATTCCTAATACAGGGTTTATAAAATCGGTTAAATTACTTTCGGTCGCAGGTGCTTATTGGCGCGGAGACGAGAAGCGTAAGCAACTAACCCGTATTTATGCGATTACTTTCCCTAAAGCAAAAGAATTAGAAGAGTATTTACACTTATTAGAAGAGGCAAAACGTCGCGATCACCGCAAATTAGGTAAGGAATTAGAATTATTTGCCTTCTCGGAGAAAGTAGGAATGGGTCTTCCACTATGGTTGCCTAAGGGTACTTTATTGCGCGAACGTTTAGAAAATTTCTTACGACGTGCGCAAGTTCGTGCTGGCTATTCACCTGTCATTACTCCTCATATTGCGAGTAAAGAATTGTATGTGACTTCGGGTCACTATGCGAAATACGGTAAGGATTCTTTCCAACCTATTCGTACGCCAGATGAGAACGAAGAATTCTTCTTGAAGCCAATGAATTGCCCACACCATTGTGAAATTTATAAGACCAAGCCACGCTCCTACAAGGATTTACCATTGCGTTTAGCTGAATTTGGCACGGTATACCGATATGAGCAAAGTGGTGAATTACATGGATTAACTAGAGTTAGAGGATTTACTCAAGACGATGCGCACATATTCTGTCGTCCTGATCAGGTGGAAGATGAATTCATGAAGGTGATTGACCTGGTATTATATGTTTTCAAAGCCTTAGGTTTTGATACGTATTCTGCGCAAGTTTCCTTACGAGATAAAGAAAATAAAGAGAAATACATTGGTAACGATGAAGATTGGGATCGGGCAGAATCAGCTATTATTCGTTCTGCAGAAGAGAAGGGTTTGCCTTATGTAATTGAATATGGTGAAGCGGCTTTCTATGGTCCTAAATTAGACTTTATGGTGAAGGATGCTTTAGGTCGTAAATGGCAATTAGGTACGATTCAAGTAGATTATCAGTTACCTCAGCGTTTTGAATTAGAATATACAGGGTCAGATAACGCGAAACACCGTCCTGTTATGATTCATAGAGCTCCTTTTGGATCATTAGAGCGTTTTGTAGCAATTTTAATTGAAAATACAGCCGGTAATTTTCCCTTGTGGCTATCCCCTGACCAAATAGCAGTTCTACCTATTTCAGAGAAATACGAAGATTATGCGAATGAATTGTATCTACGTTTACAAGAAAAGGATTTACGAGGTTATGTAGATCACCGAAATGAAAAAATGGGTCGTAAAATTCGGGATGCAGAGATCGCTAAAGTTCCTTTTATGATTGTAGTAGGCGAAAAAGAGCAGGCCGAAGGAATTGTCAGCGTTCGTAAGAAGGGTGATGGAGATGTGGGATCAATGACTTTAGATGCTTTCATTGCGATGGCACAAGAAGAAATCCAGTCCTTAACCTATGAAAAATAGGAGCTTATGCATTTTTTGCTTGCAAATGCGTTACATTTGATTTAAATTTCTAATTATTACATATTAAACCCATTTTATTTTATGGCTTTACGCCCGAATAACAATTACAGAGGAAATAGAAGAGAAGAAGAACCCTACCGGATTAATCAGTTGATACGTGGTGTGGAAGAAGTTCGATTAGTAGGTGAGAATATTGAAATTGGAGTATATCCTTTTGAGAAAGCATTAGAACTTGCTGTTGCTCAGAGTTTAGATTTAGTGGAGATATCTCCTAAAGCAGTACCTCCTGTTTGTAAGATTATTGATTATGCTAAATTTAAGTATGATCAAAAGAAGAAACAGAAGGAAATCAAGGCTAACGCAACAAAAACAGTTATTAAAGAAATTCGTTTTGGTCCTAACACGGATGAACACGATTTCAATTTCAAGTTAAAACACGCGGTTAATTTCTTAAAAGAAGGAGCAAAAGTGAAAGCTTATGTACACTTTGTGGGAAGAACGATTGTGTTTAAAGAGCGAGGTGAGATGTTATTATTGAACTTTGCTAAAGGTTTAGAGGACGTAGGTAAGCCAGACGATATGCCTAAATTAGAAGGTAAGCGTATGAGTATTATCTTCTCCCCTAAGGCTATTAAGAAATAATTTTCAAATGAATAGTGGATTTTAAGGGTAATTTTCATTACTTTTGCATTCCAAATTTAATTTTTACATAATTATCATACAATGCCAAAGATTAAAACTAACTCTGGAGCGAAAAAACGTTTCAAAGTAACAGGAACTGGTAAGATTAAGCGTAAACACGCTTTTCATAGCCATATCCTAACAAAAAAGACAACTAAACAAAAGCGTAATTTAGTTCACGCTACTTTAGTTCACCCTACTGATATGGTTCGCGTTAAATTAATGCTAGGTATTTAATCAGTATTTTAGTTATTGTTAAACCAGAAAGAAGGCCTAAATAAGTAATCGAGAGATTCGCCTCATTTCAAAAAACAAAAAAATTATGCCAAGAAGTGTCAATCACGTAGCCTCAAGAGCTAGAAGAAAGAAGATCCTTAAGTTAGCAAAAGGATTCTACGGTCGCGGAAAAAATGTCTGGACAGTAGCAAAAAACAAAGTAGAGAAAGGTTTGCAATATGCCTACCGTGACCGTAAAGTTAAGAAAAGAGATTTTCGTGGTTTATGGATTCTACGTATCAATGCAGCAGCTCGTCAAGAAGGTCTTTCTTACTCAGCGTTCATGGGTAAATTCAATAAATCTGGAATGACTTTAAATCGTAAAGTTTTAGCTGACTTAGCGATGAATCACCCAGAAGCATTTAAAGCAGTTTTGAATAACTTGAAGTAATTCAAGTTTTCTCATAAAGAGAGCCCCGAATTTTTCGGGGCTTTTTTTTTATGCCTATATTTGTCTAATGATGAGTCAGCCGATTTACCTTGATTATGCAGCAACGACTCCGGTTCACCCGGAGGTGTTATCGGCTATGCTCCCCTATTTTACCGAAGTATTTGGTAATGCTGGTTCTAGTTCTCATCTGTATGGTTGGAGAGCAGCCGAGGCAGTAGAAAATGCACGTGCTACGGTGGCTAAATTTTTCGATGTAAAGCCATCTGAAGTTGTATTTACATCTGGTGCAACAGAATCAATCAATTTAGCTATTCGTGGTTATTTAATGGGTAAGCCTAAGGGACATTTAATAACAAGTGCTTTGGAACACAAGGCTGTCTTAGAAGTTTTTCATGCTTTAGAGAAAGAAGGTTGGGACGTAACTTATTTATCAGATGTCTCAGAGTTAAGGAATGCTATTAGACCGACTACTGTATTAGTTTCTCTGATGCTAGTCAATAACGAATTAGGAAGCATTCTTCCTTATTGCGAAGTTGTAGAATTATGTGAGGAACGTGGTATTTGTTTTCACTCAGATGCTACCCAAGCCTTAGACAAAATTGACCTTGATTCTTCGTCTTTACCCCATCTACTTAGTTTCAGCGGACATAAATTATATGGTCCTAAAGGTATTGGAGCTTTAATTCATAGAAAGCCTTTACAAGCTATTAGTTTTGGTGGTGGCCAAGAACGTGGTCTACGGCCGGGGACGCTTCCTGTGCCTTTAATGGTGGGTCTAGCGAAGTCGGTTGAGTTAATTCCCCAATGGTTATCAAAAGGCGCATTCTATCAGGACGCGAAAAATAAGTTTTTATCTATATTACCTACTAATTGTATCAATTCTCCAATGAATTCTGTTCCATCCATTCTTAATTTTACCTTGAAAGGTGCTGACTGGGAAAAAATGTTTCAAGAATTAAATGGATTGGCTTTTTCTAATGGTTCTGCTTGTAATGCAAAAACCGAATTACCATCGCATGTTTTGAAGAATTTAGGACATTCTGATGAAGATGCCTTAGCGAGTGCTCGTTTTAGTTTGGGTTATTTTACCTCAGAACAAGACATAGAAAAGGTTTGTGCTATTTTAGTCCAAAATTTACCTAAGTTCCTATGAAAGAATTAATTCTTGTCATTCAGCAAGTGATTGAGCTACAAAAGGCGGGTTTAAAATTCGTTTTAGCTACTGTTGTGCGGGTGGACGGAAGTGCTTATCGTCGCCCAGGTGCTAGAATGCTTATAGCGGAAGATGGGAATTGGTGGGGAGGAATTTCTGGTGGTTGTTTAGAGGGTGATATTTTGAAGAAAGCTCAGTTAGCGTTGTTTTCACAAACCTATAAAACGATTACTTATGATACGCGAGAGGAAGATCCTTTTGCTTTAGGTATTGGCTTGGGATGTCAAGGTGTGATAGAGATATTCATTAATCCATTTCAGGATCAAATTAACCAACTCGTCACTGTATTAGAAAAGCATTTGGCTGGAAATGTGGCACATACATTAGCGATTTCTTATAGTAATGCCTTTCAAATAACGATGAATGATGCAAATGATTCTCATGGATGTAGTTGGGAGAATGAATTATTTACAGAATATTTACCTGCTCCTATGACGGTTTGGGTTTTTGGCAATCAATTTGATGCTCAGGGATTTATTCAGCAAGCGAATTTAGTAGCTTGGAGAGTCAATTGGGTAGGTATTTTATCGAAAATGCCATCGGATGTACAGGTGCAAGAGCGAATTGGATATGAGGAACTTTGGCCTATTCAATCCACTGATTACCTCGTGATGATGACACATGACCTAGAAAAGGATGTGAAGATTTTAGAAAAATTGCTGTCCGCTCCTATTAAGCCTGCCTATGTGGGAATGCTAGGACCTAAGAAAAGATTTGACAAGCTTCAAAACCATTTCAAGGAAGATTTAGTTACCTTATTACCTATTTCTACCCCCATAGGTTTAGATATAGGAGCCGAAGGGCCAGAAGAGATTGCCATCTCTATTATGTCAGAAATATTATCAACTAAAAATAACAGAAATGGTCAGCGATTAAGTTTACGCGATCGCGCCATTCACGAATAACATGAGTAATCAGATCAACCGCCTAAAAGAACAAATTGCCCCATTACGTGATGCATTAGTGCATCATCCAATTAATTCGTATATCCAAAGTACGTCGGAATTAGAGGTCTTTATGAAGCACCATATATTTGCGGTGTGGGATTTTATGTCTTTAGTCAAGAAAATGCAGCAGGAATTAACATCAGTCGAAGTGCCTTGGAATCCAAAAGGAACAGCAGAGATTCGTTATTTGATTAACGAAATTGTTTTAGGAGAAGAATCAGATGTGGACCAAAATGGAGTTTACATTAGTCATTTCGAGCTTTATTTACGCTCCATGGAGGAATTGTCGATTATGCCCTCTCCTTTCTTGCACGAACTTCGATCCTTTGAGAATCTTGAGGAATTGTTATTAGCGATTCCTGAAGCCAATATTCCTGATTCCGTCAAGCACTTTTTGACCTTTACTTTCTCCGCCATTCAAGATCGAAGTATAGAAGAAATTGCGGCTATTTTTACTTTTGGGAGAGAAGATATTATTCCTGCCATGTTTCAGGTTATTGTAGATCAATTGAAAACAGAGAATCCCCTTAAAGTAGAGACCTTAGTTTATTATTTAGAACGTCATATAGAAGTGGATGGCGGGCACCATAGTGAATTAGCTTTTCGTATGATGGAACATTTATGCGGTTCTGATGAGGCCAAATGGGAAAAAGCTACTCAGGCAGCAGTGGAATCTTTGCAGGTGAGGTTGAGGTTATGGGATGGGATAGTAGAGCATAAAGCATAAAGCACAAAGAATATAAATGCAAAAAGCCCGGCTGTTAGACAGACCGGGCTTTTATTTTACCACTCAGGCTTATTTTACTTCTTCGAAAGATACGTCTTCCGCACCGCCATCAGATGCATTTGCATCAGCTGATTGTGCTGGTTCTCCACCTTCTGTTTCAGCGCCTGCTGCATACATCTCTTGAGATGCTGCTGTCCAAGCTGTGTTTAATTTTTCTAATCCAGCATCGATACCGGCTAAATCTTGCGCTGCATGAGCCACTTTTAATTCAGCTAACGCCCCTTCAATGGCCGTTTTATTTCCTTCCGATAATTTCTCACCGTATTCTTTCAATTGCTTGTCAGATTGGAAAATCAACGCATCTGCTTGATTTACTTTTTCAACTTTATCTTTTTCTAATTTATCAGTTGCTTCATTCGCTTTCGCTTCATTACGCATCTTTTCGATATCTTCATCTGTCAATCCGCTAGAAGCTTCGATACGGATTTTTTGCTCCTTACCTGTTCCTTTGTCTTTCGCAGAGACGTGCAAAATACCGTTCGCATCAATATCAAATGTTACTTCGATTTGAGGTATACCACGTTGTGCTGGCGGTAAACCATCTAAGTGGAAACGACCTAATGATCGGTTATCTTTTGACATTGGTCGCTCCCCTTGTAAAACATTTAGTTCTACGGAAGGCTGATTATCAGCAGCTGTTGAGAATGTTTCTGATTTCTTCGTAGGAATCGTTGTGTTTGATTCGATCAATTTAGTGAATACTCCACCCATCGTTTCGATACCTAATGAAAGCGGTGTTACATCTAATAATAAAACATCTTTCACTTCTCCAGTTAAAACACCACCTTGGATAGCAGCTCCGATCGCAACTACCTCATCTGGATTAACTCCTTTAGAAGGTTTTTTGCCAAAGAATTTCTCCACTTCTTCCTGGATACGAGGAATACGCGTAGAACCACCTACTAAAATTACTTCATCGATATCAGCGTTTGTATAACCTGCATTTTTCATAGCACGTTTACAAGGTTCTAATGTACGTTGAATTAATTTATCAGCTAATTGTTCGAATTTAGCACGGGTTAATGAACGAACTAAGTGTTTAGGGATACCATCTACCGGCATAATGTACGGTAAGTTGATTTCTGTAGACGCACTTGAACTTAATTCGATTTTAGCCTTTTCAGCCGCTTCTTTTAAGCGCTGTAGAGCCATTGGATCTTTACGTAAGTCGATGTTTTCATCTGAGATAAATTCCTCAGCTAACCAGTTAATGATTACTTGATCAAAATCGTCCCCTCCTAAGTGTGTGTCTCCATCTGTTGATTTAACTTCAAATACACCATCACCTAATTCAAGAACAGATACGTCGAAAGTACCACCACCTAAGTCGAATACTGCGATCTTCATATCCTTTCCACCCTTGTCTACGCCATAAGCTAAAGCTGCAGCCGTAGGTTCGTTGATGATACGTTTTACCTCAAGACCAGCAATTTGACCCGCTTCTTTAGTCGCTTGGCGTTCTGCATCGTTAAAGTAAGCCGGGACAGTGATAACTGCTTCGGTAACGGTTTGGCCTAAATAATCTTCAGCCGTCTGCTTCATTTTCGTCAAAATCTGAGCAGAAATTTCTTGTGGAGTATACAAACGATCTCCGATGCGAACACGAGGTGTATCATTATTACCTTGATCTACCGTATACGAAATCGTCTTTAGTTCAGAGCTAACCTCTGAATATTTTTTACCCATGAATCGCTTCACAGATGAAATTGTATTCTGTGGATTTGTAATCGCTTGTCTTTTTGCAGGATCCCCTACTTTACGTTCGCCGTTCTCTAAAAATGCAACGATCGATGGAGTTGTACGTCTTCCTTCTGAGTTTGCAATAACGACTGCCTCGTTTCCTTCCATTACCGCCACACATGAGTTGGTGGTTCCTAAGTCAATTCCAATAATTTTTCCCATGATTATTTTTAAATATTTCGAGAGCATTATTACAAGGAATATGCCACTGTAGATTGCCAAAGGCTTTTGTGACATATTGTCACCTTTTAATTTAAAATCTTATTCTGAACTGAAAAAATGGCGAGATATGGTATATTTGTAATCTAAAATATAGACAAGTATGTCCGAAATAAAAAATTTTACGTGGGTTGAAGGCCCAGAACCACATAGAGCTCGCACACGTGCGATCATAAAGTCTCATCCAGAAGTGAAGAAATTGATTGGAAAGAATCCGATGACTTTTGTTTGGATTTTGGCCTGCGTAGGTATGCAATTAGCCATGGCCTATTTTATAAAGGATTATCCTTGGTGGGCAATTGTGGGTGTAGCTTGGATTTTTGGGGCTTTCCCTACCCATACTTTATTTGTATGTATTCATGAATCAGCACATAATTTGATTTTCAAAAAGGCATCATGGAATGTTTTTGCTGGCATCATTGCTAATTTTCCTTCCCTTTTCCCTACCGCGATTTCGTTTAAGAATTTCCATTTAAAGCACCATGCTTTTCAAGGAGTACATGAATTAGACGCTGATTTGCCTGATTATTGGGAAGCGAAACTGATTAACAATTTCTTTATAGGAAAAATAATTTGGTTAATGCTCTTTCCTTTCTTTCAAGGCATCAGAACAATGCGCTGCATTGAGTTAGCCGTTTTTGATCGTCCAGTCATATTTAATATTTTAGCTCAAATTACTTTTAATGTTGTAATTGTGTATTTCTGGGGTTGGTCAGCCTTAGCCTACATGGGATTAAGTTTCATTTTTTCTGTGGGTCTGCATCCTTTAGGTGCCCGCTGGATTCAAGAGCATTTTTTAGTGTTAGATAAGAATCAAGAAACCTATTCGTACTATGGTAATTTGAATGGCATTAATATGAATGTAGGTTATCATAATGAGCACCATGATATGCCATCTGTGCCTTGGAACAATTTGCCCAAATTAAAAGCAGCTGCTCCTGAGTTTTATGATAATTTAAAATACCATACCTCTTTTGTGAAGTTATTCTTTACGTTTATCTTTTCACAAGAACTTGGCTTGTACTCACGAATTGCTCGTAAAGAACGGGGTGGTGTTCCGTTGACTGATAAGTCGATGCCGGATGTGGAGCTATTAAATAAAGTATAGAGCACAGAGCACAAAGAATAAATTTCGTATTAAAAAAGGGATCAATATTTGATCCCTTTTTTAATTAATTCGTGAAATACATTTCAAATACTCATCGCCTAAGGCGATACAAACTTTATTCTTTATGCTTTGTGCTTTATTCTTTCTGTAAAGCTTTATGCTTTAGTAAGCACCCGCGCTTCACCATGCACAAACACTGTCAAAGACGGTCCAGCCAAGTTAGTAATCTCTACTCCCGACTTTTTTACTGCAATATTTAATTGATTTGCTCGGAAATTGATTTTGAAGGAGTATTCGTTCCATTGTTTTGGCAAGAATGAATCAAAATGTAAGGTATGGTCTTTCAGACGCATTCCTCCAAAGCCTTTAATGATAGACATCCAAGTGCCCGCCATGCTGGTGATATGGCAACCGTCTTCTGTATCGTTATTGTAATCATCTAAGTCTAAACGAGCGGCGCGCGTATAGAATTCGTAGGATTTGTCCTCTTTTCCCAGCCTAGCAGCTAAAATACTGTGAACACAAGGGCTTAAGGAGGATTCATGAACAGTGATGGGTTCGTAGAAATTGTAATTACGTTCTAATTCATCTTTACTAAAATCGTCTTCAAAGAAGTAAATACCTTGTAAAACGTCCGCTTGCTTGATGTAGCATGAGCGTAGGATGCGATCCCAAGACCATTTTTGATTAATGGGCCTTTCGGATGCGATTGCATCTACTGGCGCAATTGCTTTATCTAAGAAGCCATCCTGCTGTAAATAGATTCCTTGTGACTCATCACGAGGAAAATACATAGTAGCTATAATGTGCTTGAATTGATCAATTTCATCTTTCTGGAAAGCAGTTGAGGTAATTTTAGCAGCAGCTTCTGCAGGATATGACTTTTGAATTTCTTCGTAAACTTCTAACGTATACTTTAAGCACCAGGTAGCGATGTAATTCGTATACCAGTTGTTGTTAACGTTGTTTTCATATTCGTTTGGTCCAGTTACGCCTAACATGACGTATTTCTGCTTGTCTTGTGACCAGTTCACTCGCTGAGCCCAAAAACGAGCTATTCCCACTAATACTTCCCAACCATATTCCACTAAATGCTTACGGTCGTCCGTATAATTGACATAGTCCATGATGGCATAGGCGATGGCTCCGTTACGGTGAATTTCCTCAAAGGTGATTTCCCACTCATTGTGACATTCTTCTCCGTTCATGGTGACCATGGGGTAAAGAGCGGCTCCTTTAGAGAAACCTAATTTACCGGCGTTTTCAATGGCGCGGTCTAATTGCTTCCAACGATAAATCAATAAGTTTTTAGATACATTAGCGGGTGCTGTTCCTAAATAGAAAGGAATGCAATAGGCTTCTGTGTCCCAATAGGTGGATCCGCCGTATTTTTCACCCGTAAAACCTTTAGGTCCAATATTTAAGCGATTGTCCTCCCCTGTATAGGTTTGGTTCATTTGGAAAATATTGAAACGAATACCTTGTTGAGCTGAAACATCACCGGAAATGATGATATCGTTGATGGACCATTTTTTATCCCAAGCTGCTGCTTGTTCGGCTAGCATTTGGTCAAATCCTTTGGAAGAAATACGCCCTAAATAATCGGATGCAATCTTTTCAAAAGACTCCGTAGGGTGATTTTCTGAGCTGATATTAACCGCATACTTGATGATAGTTAATCTCTCGCCTTGTTTTGCGGCAAGCGTGAAGGCAAGTTCGCTGTATTTTTCTCGAGTGTTCGAAATAGATTCCGCGTCTACTTTTGCCCCGTTCGATAGAATCGCAATTTGTTGAGCCGTAATTACTTCGAATCCTGTTTTCTTCGTTTTAGACCAAACAAAATGAGAACCGACCTTCACCTCATCCCAGAATTTCTCATCGTAATTAGAGTCCTTATTTTTAATATCTCCATCAATGAACGCCTTTACTTGAATTTCTTCTGTGAAATTTAGGGGAGTAATGGAATAGGAAATAGCACCTGATTCATCATCAGCCATGCTATTAAAACGAATGGATTCAATGGATAGGCGTTTACCATTTGTAAGTGAAACGTCGCATGTTCGAAGGATATAACCCTTCTTCATGTTTAATTCACGATAAAATGAATGAATGGTGCTGGTGTGTAAATCTACTTCTTCTCCTCCTATTTGGATGGAAAGACCGTTCCAATTAGCGGCATTTAATACTTTAGCAAAATATTCTGGATAGCCGTTCTTCCACCAACCTACGCGAGTTTTATCTGGATAATAGATTCCCGCTACATAATTACCTTGTAATGTTTTACCAGTATACGTTTCTTCAAACGATCCTCTTTGTCCCATACAACCATTGCCGAGGGAGAAAATGCTTTCGGTTATTTCATTGTAGGCGGGATGGAACTGGTCTTCAATGACCTTCCACTCATCCATTTTTAAGTATTGCTTCATTCAGTTTAATAAGGTAATTCAAACAATCTCACAAAGTAATAAAATTGTAAAAATTGGACATTTCTGTGCTAGGCTGTTTCTTTAAAAAATAAGTAAACCAGCCGATTTTATACCTTTAAAACTAGAAATTACCTTATCCGCCTCCCCTAGAACGGTGGCTTCGCCTATTCCAACTACCTTCATCCCTCCTGCTTTTGCTGCTTCCACCCCAGCTTGTGCATCCTCGAATACGATACATTCAGAGGGTAATAGTCCTAAACCTTTTGCTCCTTTTAAGAATACTTCGGGATTTGGCTTGCTTTTACTTACTTTGTTTCCGTCAATAATTAAGTCAAACCAAGACGTTAGATTTGTTTTTTCTAATATGATTTCAGCGTTCTTGCTGGCAGACCCTAAGGCGATTTTATATCCGTCTGCTTTTATTTGGGCTAAAAAATCCACTACCCCAGGAAGAATTTCAGATGGGTTCATATGCATGATTAACTGTAAATAGTTATCATTTTTCTCTTTTAGCCATATTTCCTTTTGTTCTTCCGTAGCTGTGTAGGAAGCCCAATTTAGAATTCTATTTAAGGATTCTACTCGGGAAACACCTTTAAGTTGCTCGTTTTGTTCTTCGGTTAATTGGTAGTTAAAATTTTCCCCTAACATTTTCCAAGCTTGAAAGTGGTAAATGGCGGTATCGACTAAAACTCCATCGAGATCAAAAAGGCAGGCTTTGTAAGACATATTTAGGTAGGGATTGTTTTAAAGATTAGCAAAATTATTACATTTACATCTGCCAAAAAACCTTTTTCTGCTGTGCTAGACAGTTTATTTTTAATAATATGCGTAAATTTTACTTAGTTCTACTAACCGCCGCCCTATTCCATCCTCTTATGGCTCAAAAAGCAATGAAAACAGATAAGCTTGTTGTTTACCAAATGATGTTTCATCTTTGGGGGAATCAACAGACGGAGGTAAAGAGAAATGGATCTGCTGCTGAAAATGGAGTCACTAAATTCAAAGATGTTTCACTGAAAGGGTTAAAGGCTTTAAAAAAGAAAGGATATTCCCACTTATATACAACAGGTATTTTAGAGCATGCGACCATGGAAGATTTTTCTTCTCATGGATCCCCTTTAGATCATCCACAAGTTGTTAAAGGTCGGGCGGGTTCGCCCTTTGCTATAAAGGATTATTATGATGTAAATCCCTTTTTAGCGGATAATCCTGCTGAGAGGCTATTAGAATTTTCTGATATGTTAGATCGTATCCATGCTTCAGATTTAAAATTAGTTTTAGATTTTGTGCCAAATCACTTAGCAAGAGCGTATTCTTCAGATCAAAAGCCAGCTGGAGTTGTCGATTTTGGGCAAAATGATAATAAAGATATTTCCTTCTCTCCTGCCAATAACTTCTATTATCTACCGGGTACACAGTTTACTATTCCTATAGGTGTAAATCCACCTATTCCGGTTACGCTACCTTACATTGAAATTCCGGCTAAAGTGAGTGGGAATAATGTTTTCTCCGCTCAACCCTCTATTAATGACTGGTTTGAAACGGTTAAATTGAATTATGGAGTTGATATTCAACAGGGTAACGTAAATCATTTTGATCCTATCCCTGATACGTGGTTAAAAATGACGGATGTATTACTCTACTGGACCCAAAAAGGAGTAGATGGTTTCCGTTGCGATATGGCGGAGATGGTTCCAGTGGAGTTTTGGGCTTATGCCATACCTAAAGTTAAGGCGATTAATCCAGAGGTTGTATTTATCGCCGAGATTTATAACCCGGCCGAATATCGTAATTATATAGTTAAGGGAGGTTTTGATTATTTATATGACAAAGTGGGTCTATATGATGGTATTCGTCATATAATGGAGAAAAAAGACGGAGCTACTACGGCTGATATTACCCGTGTTTGGCAACAAGAATCGGGGGAATTTGCTAATCATATGCTTCGGTTTTTAGAGAACCACGATGAAACTCGATTAAACTCCCCAGCCTTTGCAGCGAATAATTTTTGGTCCACTATTCCAGGTATGGTATTAACTGCTAGTAAGCATGATGGACCAGTTATGATTTATTTTGGTCAAGAGTTTGGTGAAAAAGCGCAAGAAATTGAAGGGTTTAATGTAGCGGATGATCGCACTTCCATGTTTGATTTCTATCGAGTGGATACGCATCAGCGCTGGTTTAATGAGGGTAAATTTGATGGAGGAAAACTATCTGCTGAGGAAAAGGAAATTGATTCATTCTATACGTCCTTATTAGCCTGGATTAATTCTAGCCCTGTTATTCAGAAAGGGAAGTTTTTTGATTTACAATATGCCCAAAATACCTCCTATCCAAAAAAAAAGGTATATGCTTATTTACGATATACAGAGACAGATCGTAATTTGATTATTTGTAATTTTGATTCGGAAAATCATGATTTTTCTATTGAAATTCCAACATTAGCTTTAAATATGATGGGAATTCAATCCTATTCTCTAAAGACTTTACATTCGTTCGTGCCTCCAACCAGTTCAACAGCACCCGTAGACGGTAATCGTATTCAGATTCCGGCTAATGCTGCCCTCGTTTTTAAACTAACAAAACCATGAAGACATTTATTAAACCACGATTAAGTCTAGGGCAAATATTCAATATGAGTGTGGGCTTTTTAGGTATTCAGTTTGGCTTTGCGTTGCAAAACGGAAATGCCTCCCGGATATTACAGAATTTTGGTGCGGATGTAGAACAATTATCTTGGTTTTGGTTAGCTGCACCTTTAACAGGCATGCTTATTCAACCAATTATTGGTTTTTATTCTGATCGCACTTGGAATGGTTTAGGTCGTAGAAAACCTTTCTTTTTAACGGGTGCTATATTAGCGGCCACTGCTTTGTTCTTTTTCCCACATGCGGGTGCATTAGCTAATTTTATCCCACCCATGATTGTAGGTGCTGGTATTTTAATGATGATGGACGCGTCCTTTAATGTGGCTATGGAGCCCTTTAGAGCTTTGGTAGCTGATAATTTGCCAGAAGAGCAGAATACTTTAGGCTTTTCTATTCAAACTTTTTTAATCGGTATTGGTGCGGTCGTAGGTTCGTGGTTGCCTTATATGCTAGGTAATTGGTTTGGAATATCTAAAGTAGCAGCAGCTGGTCAAATACCTGACAACGTATTATATAGCTTTTATGTAGGTGCTGCGGTATTTATTACGGCTATTGTTTGGACGATTGCAACGACGAAGGAGTATTCGCCAGTTGAGCGTGAGGCTATGGGTTTTCAGGAAGAAGGAACGAAAGACACGATTTGGTCGGTTTTTCGCTATATCAAAGAAATGCCTTTTACCATGCGTCAATTAGGTGTTGTTCAGTTTTTCTCTTGGTTTGCGTTATTCTCGATGTGGGTATTCTCCACTCCTGCCATCGCTCACCACGTATATGGATTACCAATGGATGATCATAGTTCACTAGAATTTCAGAATGCGGCGAACTGGGTGGGTGTTATTTTTGGAGTATATAGTGCGGTTTCTGCTATTTATGCTATCTTTTTATCACGTATTGCTCGATCTATTGGAAATAAAGCCACGCATGCGGTTTCGCTTATTGCCGGTGGTTTGGGATTAATTTCTATCTATTTTATTTCAGATCCACAGATGCTGATTTTCAGTATGGTAGGTGTAGGAATGGCTTGGGCTTCTATATTAGCAATGCCATACGCCATTTTAGCGGGTTCTATTCCTATGTCAAAAATGGGTGTTTATATGGGAATCTTTAATTTCTTCATCACACTACCCCAAATTGTCAGTGGCATAATCGGTGGTTCCCTAGTGAAGCATGTGTATGGAGGTAATGCCATTTATGCTATTGTTGTGGCTGGCTTCTTCTTTATTGCAGGTTCGATTAGTGTCTTATGGATTAAGGACAAGGCCTAATATGAAGTTTTGGATACTAGTTCTTTTTCCTTTCCTGAGTCTAGCACAGGTTATTCCATCTACTTTACAGAAGAAAGTGCAGGAGGCGAATAGTCTTCACGATCCTTTGTCTATAGCTAAGCAATTTTATGGATTGCCTTATGCCTCACATGCTTTATCAAAAGAAAATCCAGAGAAATTCGTTGTAGATTTTGGTGGATTTGATTGCGTGACATTTGTAGAGAATGTATGGAGTTTATATCGTTCCAAAGGTATTGATTCTGTATTCTTGCAGGAATTAGAGCAAATTCGTTATGTCAGAAAGCCAATTTCCTACGAAACTAGAAACCATTATTTGAGTTCAACTTTTTCTCTAATGGAAGACAGAGGCTTGTTTAAACAGGTTATTCCTTCGGATTTTCGCGTTTTGGCGGTAAAAAAAGTAGAGTTTTTGTCCCATTATTTGGCCCCTAAAAATCTCCTGATTACGATTCCTACTATTCAACTAATGGAAAAGAATCTGGCACCCATTATATATGTACCTAGTTCACATTATTCCCCAATTACCTCTTACCTAAAAACGGGGGACATTATTGCCTTTGTTTCCAAGCGTAAAGATCTTGATTATCAACATGTAGGTTTCTTGCGTGAAAATAAGGGTATTTTTTATCTAGTACATGCCTCGCAAGATCGCAAGCGGGTGTGTCAATCAGCTGAATCTATTTCCGTATATTTAAAGAATCATCCTAACATGATAGGATTTAATGTCTTTAGGCCGAAATATGAGCAGTAAAGTTTACGATTTTGATCAAGTAACTGATCGCAAAAATACACACAGTTTTAAGTGGGATAATGTCACCTACCCTCCTAATCTAGACGTGCTGCCTATGCCAGTGGCAGACATGGATTTTGTTGTGGCTGATGAAATTTTAGCAGCTATTGATAAAATAACCTCACACGGTATTTTAGGTTACTCTATTGTTCCTGATTCGCTTAAATTATTAGCTCAAAAAAAAATTGAACGAGATTATTCTTGGTCAACTTCTATAGATTCGCAAGTTTGGATTCCGGGTATTGTTCCAGGCATTACCGCAGCTTGTGCAGCTTTAACGAATGAAAACGAAGGTATTATTACGGCTGTTCCTGTATACCACCCATTCCATTTAGTAGCGGGTTGGGTGAATTGTCCTTTGATTACTTTTGAAATGATCAAAGAAGGTGATCGTTGGACTTTTGATTTTGCTGATTTTGAAAGAGGCTTACAGAAAGGACCCAAAGTATTTCTCCTTTGCAATCCACATAATCCGGGTGGAACTGTTTTCAATGAAACGGAGATTTTTCGTATTGTTGATCTATGTGCTAAATATAACGTTACCATCGTTTCTGACGAAATTCATGCCGATTTACGTTTGCATGCTCAATCAAAACATATTTCGATAGGCCGATTCGAAAAACAATCTATTATAAGTTTTTTCGCGACTTCTAAAGCATTTAATACAGCCGGATTAGGCGGAGCTGTGGCTGTCATTCTAGATGCTGCACTCCGAGATAAATTCACCAAAGCTTCTGCTGGCTTTTTCTCTATGTTGTCTAGGCATAGTATTGAAGTGATGTTAGCAACTTATGCCTATGGGGAAGAATGGTTAGCGCAGCTTCTACCCTATTTAAAGACAAATCACGATTTACTCTTAGAATACGTGCGCGCTACTCCAGGTTTAACTATGCAGCCTTTAGAGGCTACCTATTTAGCTTGGATAGAGTATGATGAAGTATTGTTAGGAGATTTTCAAAAAAAATGCTGGGATGCCGGACTTCATGTACTTCGTGGAGAACAATTTAAGGGACGAAATTTTATTCGTCTAAATTTTGCCTGCCCTAAGTCCTTAATGGAAGAAGCAATTAAACGGATGAAATCGATAACGAATGGTTAAACTGTTGAATTTTTTCTTATTGTTAATTCTGCTGGGTTTTTTGGCTTATATTTTTGTCTATATTTCTGATTTAGACGATCAACCAGAGACGACAGAAATGACGGATATAGATGTGGTGAAAGCTTATGGTGATTCCTTGTCCCGTATAGCGGTGGATGATACGGTTTCAATGTCAAGTGCCACTGGTCTTACCTCCGCTTTTGAAGATTTTACGATCGTCGTTGAGGACGGTATCATTCGAATAGAAAAAAGTCATTCGAAACTAATTGAAAAGAAAATTGATAATTTTAGACCTAATTCTGTTTTTGCTACAGATTTAAATGGAAATCAATTACCTGAGTTTTGGGTGGCAGGATTAGAGGGTAAAAACTATCGAATTTTTGCTTTTGAATATGTAGCTGGTAAAGTGAAATCGATTCGGTTCCCTGCTATTATGGGACGTCAACGTTTTGGCTTTGCCGGTGGAGATAGTTTGTATTTAGAAAAATCGGCTATAGTCCACTCGTTTAATTTTGAAAATGATTCTTATTCGGATATTACATCTGGTATCCGAGCTTGTTATTATAAATATGGAGCGGACGGTAGTTTTGTCCTCTCTAAAACCTTAGACCTAGAAAAAGACGATGAGTAAAGTTGATTTACGTTCTCAGCAGTGGTTTGGAAAAACCGGAAAAGATGGATTTATCTACCGTGCGTGGATGAAAAATCAAGGTATTCCAGATGATTATTTTCAAGGCAAGCCTGTTATTGGTATTTGCAATACGTGGTCAGAATTAACACCATGTAATGCTCATTTCAGAGAATTAGCGGAGTTTGTGAAGAAAGGCATTATCGAGGCAGGCGGATTTCCAGTGGAGTTTCCGGTGATGTCTTTGGGAGAAACTCTAATTAAACCTACGGCGATGCTATACCGTAATTTAGCGAGTATGGATGTGGAGGAATCTATTCGGGCAAATCCGATTGATGGTGTTGTTTTAATGTGCGGTTGTGATAAAACGACTCCTTCCTTAGTGATGGGAGCCTGTAGCGTAGATTTACCTACTTTGGTTCTTTCGGGAGGCCCTATGATGAAAGGTAAATTTAAAGGAAAGGAAATTGGAACATCTGATGTATGGCGTTTTGCAGAAGCCTATAAACTAGGTGAATTAACTCAAAAGGAATTTATTGAAGCTGAGGCTTGCATGGCAAGAACCCCGGGACACTGTGCCGTAATGGGTACGGCGTCTACTATGGCTACGATGGTGGAAGCGTTGGGTTTAAGTTTACCTCAAAATGCTGCTATTCCTGCGGCCGATGTGCGTAGAAAGGTGTTAGCACAGCATTCAGGTCGTCGCATCGTGGAGATGGTGAATGAAGATTTGAAAATGTCCAAAGTCTTAACGCGTCCTGCGTTCGAAAATGCGATTCGTGTGAATGCAGCAACTGGAGGGTCTACGAATTTTGTTATACACTTGACTGCTATTGCGGGTCGTTTAGGAGTGGATCTAAAGCTAGATGACTTTGATGAATTTTCCCGTAATATTCCGCTTTTAGCGAATATTCAGCCATCAGGGGAGCATTTTATGGAAGATCTATATTATGCGGGTGGTTTACCTGCTTTGATGAATCAAATGAAGGAACATTTGCATACTTCAATAATAACAGTCAATGGTAAAACGGTGGGTGAAAATATCGACAACACACCTATTTATGACGCAAATATTATTTCTTCCTTTGATTCACCGTTCAAACCTGATTCTGGAATAGCAGTAGTAAGAGGTAACTTAGCTCCTAATGGAGCTGTTTTAAAGCCATCTGCGGCATCAAAAGAATTGTTTAATCACCGAGGTAAGGCAGTTGTATTTGAAAATATTGAAGATTACCATGCTCGAATTGATTCCCCAGAATTAGACGTGGATGCTTCTTCGGTAATGGTTTTAAAGAATGTAGGGCCTAAAGGTTATCCAGGAATGGCAGAAGTCGGCAATATGGGTATCCCTAAGAAATTATTAGAAAAAGGCGTAAAAGATATGGTACGTATTTCAGACGGCCGAATGAGTGGAACAGGATATGGCACGGTTGTTTTACATATTTCACCTGAATCAGCGGCAGGTGGTCCCTTAAATTGGGTTCAAAATGGTGATTTTATTGCTTTAGATGTCGAAAAAAGGACAATTAACTGGGAAGTTTCAGAGAACGAATTAGCCGCTAGAAAATTAGCGCAGCCGCTTGAAAAACCTAAAACTATTCGTGGTTATGTAGGTCTATTTATTGATCATGTGGAGCAAGCAGATTTAGGAGCTGATTTTGACTTTTTAAAAGGAGGTTCAGGTTCTATTGTAACACGTGATTCGCACTAGATGAAAAAATACATCGTCACTGGCGCTGGCCAAGGAATCGGACATCAAATTGCTTTGCAATTGATGGAGGAAGGACATTTGGTCGTTGTGAATGACATTGATCCTTCACTTTTGTCAGGACCTTATATTAAAGCTGGGGACGTTAGTTCACCTCAATTTATCAAAGAATTGGTAGCATTTGCTCAAACTTTACCCGGGGAATTAGCTGGTTGTGTTTGTAATGCGGGGATTACGACTTTTGGTAGTTTTTGGGATTATAGCCCTGAATCTATGAAGTCTTTGCTTGACTTAAATATCCAAGGAACGTTTTTCTTAATTCAGGAAGTGGCTAAGGCTATTCGCTTTGAGGGTAATTCTGGTTCCATTGTAGTGACATCTTCTGTTACCGGTCATCAGGCGCATCCCGATTTAGCAGCCTATGGAATGACGAAAGCCGCTTTAAATCAATTAGTTCAAAATTTAGTCATTGACTTATCCCCTGTTCAAATTCGTATTAATTCCGTATCTCCTGGCGCAACAATGACAGAACGTACGCAGAAAGATGCAAATTATTTGAAAGAATGGAGTCGTTTAACTCCCTTAGGTAAACCTGCAGATGTAGCCGATATTGCAGAAGCCGTTTGTTTCTTTTTGAGTGATAAGGCCAAACACATTACAGGTCAAACCTTAATCGTTGATGGTGGCTGGACGAGTGTGAGTCCACCCCCGCTAGCTTAGGACCAGGCTTTCTCTAAGAAATTCAACCAGTTTGAGTGGCAAAATTTGACGATATCTTCAGTAGAAAAACCACGTTTAAGCAATAATTCTGGCAGTTTCTGTAAGTCAGCGATTGTTTCGATATCAGCCGGACATTGTTCCTTACCAAATCCTCCATCTAAATCCGTACCCAATCCGACATGATCGGTATTTCCAGCTAAATCACATATATGTACCAGATGGTCAATTAAGGTATGTAGGCTTACGTTTTTGTTTATAGGCGTTGATTCGCCCCTCATCCAACCAGGAACCATCATCCAGGCATCCATGGGCATTCCTATCACCGCACCTCTGCTTATAATCTCTTTCAATTGTTCATCACTGAATTGACGGTTGTGATCCACTAGGGCGCGGCAGTTTTGGTGACTCGCCCAGACAGGACCTTGATGGTATTCCATCGCTTCCCAAAAACTATCATCGCATAAATGCGTCGCGTCTAAAATAATGTTTAAATCCATCATCTTACGCAATAAATCTTTTCCCGCCACTCCCATTCCTCCGGTTGCATTTGTTCCCTGAGCGTAGCGACCCGGACCATAATGCGCAGGACCTAAAGCGCGTAAACCATAATGATAGGCAATTTCAAGGTATTCTAGGGAGACTATAGAATCAGCCCCTTCTAGACTTAGAATATAGCCAATGGTATGATTTTCAGATTCCCATTGTGTTAAGTGATCATGTAATTCAGATAGATTCCGTATAGGTCTAAAATCCCCCGTACGTTCTAAAGTCTTATAATAGGCTAATTGTCCTTGTGTTTGAGCCCAAGCTTGTTCAGGACTATTCCAGCCCGGTAAACTAGAATCTGGAGCCACATACCGTGCTATTTGTGTAGCAACCACGATTCCTACATTTCCCTTCCGCAATTCTTCTAGACAAACCGTGGCATTTCCACGATCTGGTTTATCTGTTAAAGACTTTTCTCGTTCATTAATTTCTTTAATAGTAGAACGTAAATCCCGATTCCATTCGAGAGCGTTCATACTTAAGTCTAAATGTGCATCGATTAATAGCATAGTCTACGATTTCTAGCTTTGACTTCCCACATACCTCCATCTATGACTTGTAGATGAGAATGAAGGTTTACTGTGGGACAAATGTGGTACGGAATCATTCGAACAATTTCTCCAATAGTATAATCAGCGCTATTATCCACTTCCACGAGGCCATGTTCTTCACTTTGTGATGTAAGTTCCCATCCGGGGCGATCGATAAAGCATACTCGCTTATCTATTGGATTTTCAGCAGCTACCGATTTATGACCTAAATCGAGGCAAATAGATGTATCTGAAGGTTTTGAGATGATTCTAGCGATGATTTCTACGCCAAATTCAAAAGTATTCTCTGGAAATAAACCCGCATAACCCGCATCAAAGAAAACAAAGGTTCCAGGGCTGCAGGTATATTGTGGATTTTTATGATGAACTAGAAAACTCGGAGTTCCTGAAACGACTAATTCAAGGTCAGTTATATCAATTTGTTCTAGTAAGGTGTAGAAAGGCTTAAAATCTGTTTCAACGTGTCTTTCCCGGTCTTCATACACTTTGTCTCGTATATGGCCATCGTAGGCATGCAATCCTCTTAATTGTAGATTCGACAAAGATTGAATGTGCTGAACCAAGGCCAAAGCTCTTGAAGGCTTGACACCTGTGCGATTCATCCCCATATTCAGGTCGACAAAAACACCCACTCGACTTTGCGCAAAAGTTCTATCCAGTGCTGAGGCAGCTAAGGCATCGTCTACGATGGAGGAGAAAGTAGTTTTAGGGTAATGTTCTACCATTTGTTTGAAACGGCCTAAATTAGGTCCGATCAATTGCATGGATATAAGTACATCTGGTGCTTCAGATAGAGCTAAGAGTTCCGCTTCGGCAATAGTGGCACATTTGAACTTAGTAATACCAGCTGCTAATAATAGATCGTTTACTTCTTTTGTTTTGTGCGTTTTGATGTGCGGACGTAAACGATTTGGATTGCCATTTACCATTTCAAGTACTTTGGCAATATTACGTTTAACGCGATCTGGATAAACGATTAATCCGGGACTCTCAAATGTGTCAAAAGTTCTCATGAAATAGCTCTATCCAGGTGAACATATCCTCCATCCACATGAATAATTTGTCCGGTGGTATGGCTTGATTTGGGAGATAAAAGGAAAGTGACCATATCCCCTATTTCTTCTTTTGTGGTCATGCGTTGACCTAACGGTATTTTTTCTGTAATGCTCGCTAGTTTCTCTTTTGGATTATCAAGCGTTTGTATCCATTTTTCATACATGGGTGTGTAGCATTCCGCCACAATAACTGAATTAGCTCTAATTCCAAAATCTCTTAATTCCAAAGCCCATTCCCGAGTTAATGCATTGCGCCCTCCATTAGAGGCAGCATAACCAGAGGTGTTTCCCTGCCCAGTTTCTGCTGTTTTGGATCCAATATTTACAATGGAACCTTTGCTCTTCTTTAAGTAGGGTAAGCAAGCCTGAGCCATTAGATAATAGTGAGTCAAATTAGCATTAATGGATTGAATAAATTTTTCATAATTCCCCGTTTCCAGACCAACTCCATCATTTATACCTGCATTATTAACTAATCCATCTATTTTCCCGAAAGTAGCTGCGATTTTATCTACTACTTGAGCACATTCCGAAGGATTACTTAAATCAGCAACGAATGAAAACGCTTGTCCCCCGATGGCATGTATTTTCTCGATACAGCGAAGGTTATCACTTTCATTTCGACCTACTATAGCCACCATCGCTGATTCTAGGGCTAAAGATTCAGAAATCCCTTGTCCAATTCCTTTAGCACCACCTGTCACAATGATGACTTTCTCTCTTAATCCTAAATTCATAGTGTTTCCAATTGATAAAATTGACGAGCGTTAGCTTGGTAAATATGTTCTTTTTCTGTTTTAGATAAGCAATTTAGTGCTTCATGAAATGTATTAACCCAGCGCTCTAAAGTTGAATTTACTAAAACTACCGGATAATCACTTCCAATCATTAGTCTATCAGGACCAAAAACATCTAATGCCACCTCCACTATCTCATTCACTTGTTGCTGCGTCCACGATTGATCTGCCGCCTCAGTCACAACTCCGGAAATTTTAGCTGAAACGTGGGATAAACTGGAGAACGCTTGAATTTCTTTCTTCCATTCCTGAATATTCCCTGACTTTAGTGGTGCCTTTGCCAAATGATTTAAAACAATTCTTTGATCATCACAGGATTCACAAAAAGTAATGGCAGATTTCAATTGATGAGGATAAATCAATAAATCATAACTTAAATCAAAACTCGCTAAAGTCTTAACTCCTTTAATGAATTCTTTTCTAGCTAGAAAAAGGGCGTCTTTTTCTCCTTGAACGATATGTCGAAAACCTTTAATGGCTTCAAATTGAGTAAAATAAGCTAGGCGATCTTCGATATTTTTACTTTGTAAATCAACCCATCCTACGACACCTTGTATGAATTCATTTTGTTCTGCAAGAGCGAGGAGAAATAAGGTTTCTTCCTCAGATGAATCCGCTTGAACGGCTACGCAGCCAGTAAAACCTAGGTCTCTAAATATTGATTCACTGTAATTAGGATAATAATCTGTAAGAAGAATGGACATTTCTGGTGTTATCCAGGTGTCTCTTTCTTCGTTATAATTCCAAAAATGTTGATGTGAATCAATCATCCCTGATAAGCGATGGTTTTTTGCTGTTGTTCTCCTAATCCATCCATTCCTAAAGTCACCACGTCTCCTGGTTTTAAATAAATAGGTGGACTAAATCCAAGACCTACCCCATGCGGAGTTCCTGTGCTAATAACATCGCCAGGTAATAACGTCATAAACTGAGAGATATACGAAACGACTTGTGGTACATTGAAAATCAATTGATCTGTGCAGCTGGTCTGAAATCTTTTACCATTCACATCTAGCCACATGCTTAGTTGATGCACATCTGTTATCTCTTCTTTTGTGACTAAATAGGGTCCCAAAGGTGCAAAAGAATCACATCCCTTCCCTTTTGACCAGTTTCCTCCACGTTCTAATTGGTATTCGCGTTCGGATAGATCGTTGTGCAAGCAATAACCAGCCACATATTCGTAGGCGTTTTCCTCAAAAACATAGTATGCTTTTTTACCAATCACAATCGCTAACTCCACTTCCCAATCCGTCTTAGTAGAATTTTTAGGAATGATGATATCATCATTGGGACCTGACAAAGCTGTTGTGCTTTTAAAAAATAATATAGGTTCCTTGGGAATCTCCGCACCCGTCTCTTTAGCGTGATCAGCATAATTAAGGCCAACACATACTATTTTACTAGGTCTAGCAACGCAAGACCCCAGTCTTCCTGAAACGACAGGGAAATCTGTTGGATTTAATTTAGCTAAATCTGCTAATCCATTAGTATCAAAAAAGGATTCATTGAAATCAGAAAATAAGGAGGATACGTCGTAGTATGCTCCATTTTGATAAATACAAGGTTTTTCTTTTCCTAGGTTTCCTATTCTTGCTAATCTCATTCTATAATTTTTTAATAACCTCCCACATCGTGTCAGCCAAGAATTGATTACCTATCTCATTTAAGTGTACACGATCCGAAGTTAGTATTCCTTTATCCTTGTTTTCGATATTGTTTTTAGACTCGAAGTCCATAAATGCTTTACGAAGGTCAATCAATTGCAGACTATTATCTTTTGCAATTTTTTTAATGATTGCTGCATAGGCATTCAGGTCTCCATCGTTTTCATTAGAGTTGTCAAACTTCTCACCAATGACTGTAGGTGTACAGATGACTACTTGAGCATTAGCTTTTTGAATCTTCTTAATTAAAGCCGTATAGAATCTTTCAAACTTGTCTGCATCTGTTCCTGTACGAGAACTTGTTTTATGCCAAACGTCGTTAATACCAATGTAAATAATCACGATATTGGGATTCTTAGCCACCACATCTTCTTCGTGACGTAAGTATAAATCGTATACTTTATTACCTCCAATACCTGCTCCAATTAATTCATATTGGTTGGAAAGACCTTGTAAAGCTATCATTTCGGTCATTTTGGTAATATAACCGGTCTTATTCACTCCAGCTTGTGTGATGGAGTCTCCAAAGAAAATGATACGTTTAGGGCCATCTTTTTTAAATGAACTTAAAGAGGTTCCCAAAATCAATAACAGGCAAATCAGTTGTTTTTTCATAGGTCTAGTTGTTTAAATAAAGGAATCCACCGTCAATGGGATAATCACAACCAGTGATAAATGCGGCTTCATCGGAACATAAATATAAGGCTAAATGTGCAATTTCTTGAGGTTTTGCCATCCGACCAATGGGTTGAGTAGCAGAAAGTTTTTCAAACATCTCTTTTTGCTGGTCTGGGTAGTTTTTGGCAATAAAACCATCCACAAATGGGGTATGAACTCTACCCGGCGAAATACAATTACAACGAATTCCTTGGTGAATATAATCCTTAGCGACTGATTGAGTCATGGATTTAATCGCGCCTTTGGTCATAGAATAACCAAATCGATCAGGAATACCCACCGAGGCTGCTACGGATGCCATATTTAAAATCACCCCCGATTTTTGTTCAATCATAGCAGGAATAAAGGCATACATGCAATGATAAGCACCTTTTACATTTACGTCAAAGATATGTTGGAAATCTTCTGGATTTGTTTTCTTCAAATTACCAATTTGTGGAATACCTGCATTATTTACCAAAATATCTAGTGACTTAAGTTTCTCTGCAATGTCTTTAACAGCTTCTAAAGACGTAATGTCAGCCTGATGAAAGGTTATATCTGACGGCATTGGATCCGCAGATGGCTTCAAGTCAATAATATGAACCTCTGCTCCTTGCGCTAAAAAAGTTAAGGCAATAGATTGCCCAATGCCGGAACATCCGCCGGTGATGAGTACTTTTTTGTGGGTTAGTTTGAACATAATAATCAGTTGTCAGTGGACAGTATCCAGTATTCAGTAGTCCGGAGGGAATGAGTCCGAAGTCCGGAGGTTCTATATCTATAATCTTTATCTACATTTACCATTTACCATTCACCATTTACCATTTAAAGTGAAACTCCTCTCCTCCAGAACATAAAGTCATCTTGCCCTAGATCCATTGCTTTCGTATTAATCTCGCCAGAAGCTAATTTGATAATGTATTCCAATACTTCCTCTCCCATTTGTTTCACGGTTTTTTCACCTGAAATGATGGGACCACAATTGATATCAATGATTTCTGGAAGTTTATCGGCTAGTTTCGTATTTGTTGATAATTTAACCATGGGGCTAATTGGATTGCCAGTAGGTGTACCTAAACCTGTAGTGAACAACTGAATGGTGGCACCAGCACCTGCCATACCAGTAGTGGCTAATACATCATTTCCGGGCGTACAAACTAAATTTAAGCCTTTCTTAGTCACATATTGCCCATAACCTACAACATCTTCAATAGGAGATGATCCAGCTTTCTTAGCGGCTCCTGCTGATTTTATAGCATCCGTAATTAAACCATCCTTAATATTTCCTGGAGAAGGATTCATATCAAACCCTGCTCCTACTAAAGCTGCTCTGCGGGCATATTCACGCATTAAAAATCCAAAATTATCAGCAACCTCTTTCGTAACGGATCTATTTTGTAACTCCTGCTCCACACCACATAACTCAGGGAATTCCGCAATCATGACCGTACCACCTAATCCTACCACTAAATCTGCTGTATGTCCGATGGCTGGATTAGCTGAAATTCCTGAGAATCCGTCAGAACCCCCGCATTTAACTCCTACCCTTAAAGCTGATAATGGAGCTGGTTGACGAGTTTGTTGATTGATCTCCACTAAACCCTTAAATGTTTGTAGAATAACTTCATTTAACATATTCTCCACCCCACTTCCATTATCTTGTTGTTGTTCAAAGATGTATAAAGGCTTTGAAAAGTTGGGGTCTTTTTCGAATAATTTCTCTTTGAAAACTTCAATTTGAGAATGCTGGCAACCTAAGCTTAAAACGGTAATGCCACCTACATTTGGGTTTAGACAATAACCTGCTAATAAAGCACATAGACTTAAGGAGTCATCTTTATTTTCGCCACAGCCACTTTCGTGCGTTAAAAATTTAATTCCATCTACCTGGGGGAATTGGGACGATTTATGAACTAATATGGACGCTGATGAAGCTGTATCAATCTCCAAAGCTTTACCTTGAGCTAGTTGTTGACCTAATTGTTGCACCTTTTGAGTGAAGGGATCCATTTTTTGGAAACCCAAACCATTTAAAAATGCATTCTTTAAAAGTTCAATATTTCTGTTCTCGCAGAAAACCAAGGGAATAACTAACCAATAGTTTTGTGTCCCCACTTGCCCATCTGCTCTGTGGTAGCCATTAAACGTTCTATTTTTATATTTACTTACATCAGGTGCGTTCCAATGGTATTCTTTTTGTTTACCTACAAAATCAGTCGAGGCGTGATAAAGATTAAATGTATGAATTAAGCCACCTTTGGGAATATCTTGACTGGCTAAACCGACTAACACTCCATACATGAAAGCTTTTCCATCTTTAGATATGGCTTCCGTAGTAAATTTATGTTTAGCAGCAATATCATCTTGTAGAGCTATTTCATTTCCATTATGGTTAATGATAGTTCCTTTAGGTAGATCTAGTAAGGCTACTAGTAAATTATCAGTTGGATTAATTTGTAAGAAAGTTTGACTCATTTTGTTAGGCTAAATATATTTTTTGCGAGAACCCATTTAACTCCTTTTGGAGTTCCTGGGATAATTTTTTGGTAAGTAGACATGAAAGATTCCCAAACTTGCACGACAGGATTATTAGCATCCATTTTATCTTTTATTTCAAAACTAAACCCATCTGATGCCACAATTTCAAGGCACATACGATTTTCAAATCGAAATATGTTCATTGTTTCAATACCAGAAGATAGAATACTCTCCTTGATTTCAGAAGGAATTGATTCATGGTGTTTCTCATATTCCTCAATTAGTTTAGGATCATCCCGTAAGTCTAAAAATAAGATAAATCGCTGCATTAGTCTCTAATTTCATACCCTTTATAAGCGTAATAAATAATATAGGTAAAGCATACCAGCGGTATGCTCAATGCGGCCACCGTGCTTACCTTAAATAAAGAGGCAGTTAAAGGTGGAATGATAGCTCCACCTACAATCGACATAATGATTAAAGAAGAGGCTAGTTTTTTTCCTTCTCCTAAGCCTTTGCAAGACAAGGCAAAAATGGTAGGAAACATAATAGATTGGAAGAAATAAACAGCTATCAAGGCAATTAAAGCAGCTAATCCACCACCAAACATCGCTATAATAACGGAGATAACTGATCCAATTGCATATACCCCTAAAACTTTATTGGAAGCTATTTTACCCATTAAGTAAGTTCCCAAGAAGCGTCCTAATAAGAAGATAATAAACGCAAATGAAGCATGAAAACTAGCAATTTGCGTGGAGCTCATTGAATCACTTATTTGGTATATTTTTTCCACTAACCATAAATTATCATTTTTTGCTAAGTCTAATTTTAGATCGACAAAATTTCCCCACAATGAAACTTGTGCACCTAGGTTTAAAAACTGAGCTAAAATACCTAAGACTAAATGTTTTCTTTTTAATAAACTGGCTATCGTAATTTTTGACTTTGATTCTTCCTCTGATTCAAGTTCTGGCATTTTAGTAAATACAAACAATAGCGCAACTAAAGCTACTATCACCCCAATGATTATATAGGGCATTTGAACAGAGGATGCTTGGCTTACCCGAATGGCTTCAGCTTCAGCAGCAGGCAGTGCTTGAATCATTTCGCGTGAATATTCTTTATCTGAAAAGATGAATAATCCACCAATGATGGGTCCTAAAATAATACTCATGCCATTAAAGGATTGAGCTAAATTAAGACGAAAATCTCCTTTTTCGGGATCTCCTAATACAGTAACGTATAAATTAGCCGCCGTTTCTAAGAAGGCAATACCTGAAGCAATTAAGAAAAGAGCTGCTAAAAAGAAACTATAGACCCTAACTTCGGCTGCAGGATAAAACAAGAAGGCGCCCGCTGCATAAAGAACTAATCCCATTATTATTCCAGCCTTATAACCCATTTTCTTCATGACATATCCAGCTGGAAGTGCCATGGCAAAATAGCCAAAATAAAACGCGGTTTCTACAATATTGGCCTGCCAACGTTGTAAATCAAGAGCTGTTTGGAATTGTTTTACGAGGGAACCATTTAGACTATTCGCAAGTCCCCATAAAAAAAATAAACTAGTGACTAAAATAAACGGAATCGTATATGAACTAGTTTCCGAATTTTTGATGGTTGTTTTATCGTCGTTTAGAGGTAATGCCATGTTGAATTATTTTATATAAAAGTCAAAACACTCCTTAATTTACCTCCTTTTATTTAATTTTATTGCAAACCAAATTAACATAATGAGAAATTACTTTACCTTCCTTCTTTTACTAAGTTGTATTAGCCTTTCTGGTCAGATTAAATCACCAGAGGAATTTTTGGGCTACCCTATTGGTACAAAATTCACTTACCATCATCAAATTATAGCCTATAGTCGTTATTTAGCTTCTCAAAGTGCCGGATTAGCTCAATGGCAAGTATATGGTCATACGAATGAAGGTCGCGAACAAGGCCAAATGATCATTGCTAATCTACCGGTAGGTGTTAGCCTAGAGCAAGTTCAAACAATTCACCAAAAGAGAATCCAAGGTGAAAAGGCCGATTCTTCGCTTCCAGTCATTATCAATCTTTCCTTTAATGTACATGGAAATGAAGCCGCTGGAAGTGAGGCTGCGTTGAATACGTTGTACGCCTTGATTTCCAAACCCAATAAATCAATTTCTTACGTTATTTTAATTGATCCATGTATCAATCCGGATGGACGTGATGCCTATGTGACCCAATACAATCGCCGAAATTTTATTACAGGTGGGAATGCTGATCCTAATGATCAAGAACATTACGAGGGAATAACCTCTGGCCGCTATAATCACTTCTCTTTTGATTTGAACCGTGATTGGGTTTGGCAGACTCAAAAAGAAACCCAACAGCGCTTGAAATTCTATCGTTCCTGGATGCCGATGATGCATGCAGATTTTCATGAGCAAAGTTATCAGCATTCGTATTATTTTCCACCCGCAGCAAAACCGTATTTGAATTTTATTGCAAAATCTACTAAAGATCTACAGGAAAGTGTGGGACGTTCTTTTTCTAAGCTTTTTGATGAAAAAAAGTGGCCTTATTTTACCAATGAAGTATATGATTTATTATATCCTGGTTATGGTGATACCTACCCCGTTTTGAATGGAGCCTTAGGTATGACTCTTGAGCAAGGAGGTATAAGAGGTGGTTTAATTGCTTCCAAAATTAACGGCGACACCATTTCCCTGGTGGATCGAGTAAAACATCATTCGGCTTTGGCCATAAATTTAGTCGAATGGTCGCTAACGAATGCAGAAAGCTTGAAAACCTCTTTTTATGGAGTTCATGATAAGTCTAGGACGAATCCAACGAATCAGTTTGCTTTCTATTTTGTTCCCGTTAAAGAACTAGCTAAGGGTAAGGATTTTATTCAATTACTTGAAAGAAATAATATTACCTTTTCTTATTCAGATGTAGCTAAAAGTATACCAGCCTATGAGTATTCATCTATGAAGCAACTTTCAATTCCATTGAATGAACAAGGTTTGCTTATTTCTTCTAAACAAGCATCAGCTCCTTTGATTCAAGCATTGTTTGATCCAACGATAGCTTTGGAAGATTCTTTAACCTATGATATTACAGCTTGGAATCTACTTCAATTGAATGGATTTAAGGCTTTTGGTTTAAATGATAATGTTTTTGTTTCTAGTAAAATTAAAAAAGTAGAGGGTAAAGAGACGACTGCTGAAAAGCATTTGGCATATCGTTTTATAATAGATAATTATAAAAAAAGCCATGAATTAATTAAGTATGCCATTGATTTGGGTGCTTTGCTTACTTATAATGACGCTTCTTATTCCGAAGGTTTTGTACATATTATTACTACAAAATTAACAGATCAGCAAAGGCGTGATTTGGTTGATTTTGCAAGTTTTCGAAATATTCATCTGGATAATATGGAAACTTTTAAATCAATTGGAAATTACGACTTAGGTTCCACACACCATAAATCCATTTTCATTCCTAAAATTGCTGTTATAGTCGATCCCGCAAACGATGTGAATCAACAAGGCGAGCTAGCTTATTTCTTAACTCAGAAATACGGATTTAAACCTGCATTCATTCCTTCGACTCAATTATTCAAGTCGAATCTGTTTAATTATACACACATCATTTTTCCAGATGGAAAACATGCAGCTTTAACGAATACAAATTCGATACTATTAAGTGATTGGGTAAAAAAAGGCGGAAAACTAATCTTAATGGAAGGTGCACGAAAGATTTTGGATGACAAAGATTTAGTGGTGAAAGAAGATACAGCAAAACATCCCTCCACTTATGCAATGCGCGAGAGGACTGAATTATCCAATACCACTTCAGGGAATATGTTGCAAGTGGAAGTGGAGAAAACCCATCCTTTAGCCTTCAGAATCAACGACTTGTCGATGTATATCTTAAATCAAGTAAGTGATTTTGTAAAGCTTCCGAAGGATTTTACTCCTGTTTTAAAAACCTCTTCGAAACCGAATATTATGGGTTTTGTAGGAGCGAATAAGAAAGCTCAACTAGCTAATTCTTTATTGTTAGGCGTTAAAGAAGTGGATAAAGGTAAAATCATCTGGTTCGGCTTCAATCCCTTATTTCGCGCGATTCCGAATCAAGGGCAAACCATATTTGAAAACTGTTTTTTATACGCTGAATTCTAATGAAAAGAGCCCTCCTATTTACCTTGTTAAGTTTTACAGCACTAGCTCAAAAGGCTATCCCTGTATACCCTATTCCATCGGCTAAGCAACTCGCTTGGGCAGAACTAGAGTATTACGGCTTTATTCATTTTAATATGAATACGTTTACGAATGTGGAATGGGGCGAGGGTAAGGAAAATCCATCCTCTTTCAATCCGAGTGCATTAGATTGTAATCAATGGGCTAGAATTGCGAAGAAGGCAGGAATGAGGGGATTAATTTTGACGGCGAAGCACCACGATGGATTTGCGCTTTACCCTTCTAAATATACGACTCATTCAGTAGCTAAATCACCTTGGAAAAATGGAAAAGGTGATGTAGTAAAAGAATTGTCGGAAGCGTGTAAAAAATATGGTTTGAAGCTCGGTATCTATTTATCCCCTTGGGATCGTTTTCATCCAGCTTATGGCACGGATGACTATAATCAGGTGTATGCCAAAATGCAGGAGGAGTTATTGACTAATTACGGACCTATTTTCGAGTTTTGGTACGATGGAGCAAATGGTGAAGGTCCGAATGGCAAGAAACAGGTTTATGACTGGCCACTATTCCATTCTATGGTTAATAAGTACCAACCGAATGCGGTTCAATTTTCTGACGCTGGTCCAGACATTCGTTAGGTAGGAAACGAAAGAGGTTACGCTTATGATACGATGTGGAGTCCTATTTTAAGAGACAAAATTTATCCCGGGTGTCCTGACTTTGACAATTATAGAAATGGTCAAGAGAATGGAACACATTGGGTTTCACCAGAAGTGGATGTTTCGATTCGACCAGGTTGGTATTATCACCCTGATCAAGATAATAAAGTAAAGACTCCAGATTCACTTCTTAAGATCTATGCAGCCTCTGTAGGACGAAACGCTAACCTTTTGTTAAACATCCCAGTAGATACCCGTGGCTTGATTCATGAAAATGATTCAGCTTCATTGATGGGATTTGCGGCTATTCGTGCAAAGTCGCTAGTGAATCTTTTAAAGGGCAATTCAAGCGATCCCTTATTTGATGGAAAAAATTCGACCTATTGGATGGCCTCTTTAAAAAAGAATGATATTCAGGTGGATTTGAAAACACCACAAAAAGTGAATACCATCATGCTACAAGAACCAATTGCCTTAGGACAACGTGTGAGTAGTTTCGAATTGGAATTAGTTGATGAATTGGGGAATAAAGAAGTGATAAAAGCAGGCACGGTAGGCCACAAGCGAATGATTACTTTCAAGGAGAGGAAACTAAAAAGCTTCCAAATTAGATTTACGTCTTCGCGAGGAACCGTATTGATATCTAATTTAGAAGCTTATCGATTTATTTCAGCACGTAACGAACCGCTTTTCCAGTAAAGGTAAAGCCACTAGCAGTTTGTGTGCTGTAAACAGAATACTTAACGTCTATCAAGGCAGTTGCGCCTAATTCTTTTGCTTTTTCGACCATCTGAGTTAGAATTTCTTGCTTTTTATCCTGATGATTGCCTCGATAAAGCATTTTGCCATTTTGGGTTTGCTTATTCTCTAACATAACCTCACCAGACATTTTGATCGTTTCAATGTCCTCGAAGCTTTGCTTCGGATGATCATTAAAATAAACGACATCTATGTCGTATTTCACGGGAACCTCAAAGCCTAAGCCATCTTGACGCTCCACACCCCCATTCTTAAAGTCATTTGAGTAATAGGTAGACGGTTTAATGTTTTTAGAACAACCGAACACGGATAACACAAGAAGAAGCTTACATACTTTCTGAATCATAGATTAATACTTTATCCCAAAGGTGGGCACAGTTTTTTATAAATTCTAAATGGATAGGTGCCGTTTGGTAATAATCATGCCCTTTCTCCTCTTCAAACGTAGTTAACAAGCAATAATCGTAGGAACGATCGATTACTGGACGATCTGTATTAGCGGGTTTTCCTACGCTAAATACATCTACTGTTTCTACATCAGCAAGAGATTGAACTCCAGCTTCAAAAAGTGCGATATCTTCTGCACTTAAACCCTTTTTTAACCAAAAATTAACAATGTGTACAAACATAATTTTATTTATTTAATCCTTCTTGTGAACTAATTTGAGCTAATTTTTTACCTAATTCAGCAGAGGCACTAGCCAATGGCATACGAACTTGAGCGCCAAACAAACCCTGGTTCTCTAATAATTTCTTTATTCCTACGGGATTTCCTTCTTCGTATAAGAAAGGATCGATGGTAAGGAATTTACCTAAAACTTTAGAAGCAGCTTTAAAGTCCCCTTCTAGCGCCTGATGAATCATTGCTGTAAATTGTTGAGGGAAAGCGTTAGCAATAACGGACATAACACCCACTCCACCGATCGAGATAATCGGTATGGCTTGCACATCATCTCCTGAAATTAACAAGAAATCAGAGGGTTTGTGATAAGCAATTTCCATACATTGTTCAATGATGCAAGATGCTTCCTTAATTCCAATAATATTTTTATGTTCAGCTAGTTTTAAAACTGTCTCGGCCGACATATTTATACCTGTTCTTCCTGGTATGTTGTACATAATTACGGGTACAGGACAAGCATCGGCAATGGCTTCATAATGAGCTATTACACCTCTAGCGCTTGGTTTATTGTAATAAGGACAGACGGATAATATGGCATCAATACCTTCGAAAGAAGTTTGTATGATTTGATTTACTACTGAATCTGTATTGTTCCCTCCTAATCCATAAACGATGGGAAGGTTCTTAGAGTTCGCTTTTTGAATCGTAGCAACGATTTGCTTTTTCTCATCTGCTGTCGTGGTTGCAGATTCACCAGTTGTACCTTGAACCACTAAATAATCAACACCTCCGTTGCTCACGTGTTGAATTAACTTCGTTAATCCGTCCCAATTAATTGAACGATCTTCGTTCATTGGAGTAACTAGAGCTGGCGCAACGCCGTGAAATTTAGCTAATGATTGCATATTTAAGAAAGAAGGGCTAAAAATTCGTCCTCCGAAATAATTGGTATGGAAAGTGAATTTGCTTTTTCTAGCTTAGCTGGACCCAAATTTTCACCAGCCACTAGGTAATCTAATTTAGCAGAAATACTGGAAACGACTTTTCCGCCGTTAGCGATGATTTTTGCTTTAAGCTCATCTCTATCGAAATGGCTAAATACACCCGAAATTACGAAACTTTTACCTTCTAAGGCCGTTGTTTCCAAAACTATTTCACTTATATCCTCTGAAAATTGAACTCCCGCACTTTTAAGGCGTTGAATGATCTCTAAGTTTTCTGGTTTTGAAAAATACTCCAACACACTTAAGGCAATACGTTCCCCTATTTCAGGAATGGCTATTAACTCTTCTAAATTGGCAATAACAAGATTATCAAGTGAATGATAATGCAAGACTAATTTCTCAGCAATGGTCGCTCCTACGTGGCGAATTCCCAAGCCAAATAATACTTGACGGAAAGGAATCTCTTTGGATTTCTCAACACTAGAAAGAATGTTTTGAATAGATTTTGCCTGAAAGCCGTCTAAACCAATAAATTTCTCTGCGCTCAAATCATATAGGTCTGCCACATTAGATACGATTCCTTTTTCAAATAATACATCAACCGTTTCCGTACCTAAGTTCTCTATATTTAAGGCCTTACGAGCAATAAAGTGCTCCAATTTCCCTTTAATTTGAGGAGGACATCCGGAATCGTTTGGACAATAATGGTTCGCTTCTCCTTCTTGCCGAATTAATTCAGTAGCACAAGAAGGGCAATAATCAGGGAATACAAAAGCTTCACCCTGTTTTCTTGCCGTAACATCTACACCGGTGATTTTAGGAATAATCTCACCCCCTTTTTCAATAAAAACGGTATCGCCTTCCCGTAAATCAAGACGTTCCATTTCATTAGCGTTGTGAATGGAAGCCCGTTTTATGACTGTCCCAGCTAAGTAAACCGGTGCTAGGTTGGCCACAGGAGTAACGTTCCCTGTTCTTCCTACTTGGTAAGAAATAGAAACGATTTTAGTACGCGCTATTTCAGATGGGTATTTGAAAGAAATTGCCCAACGAGGTGATTTGGCAGTAAATCCTAAACGTTCTTGTTGACCAAAATCATTTACTTTTATGACTATCCCATCTGTATTTAAAGGCAGATCATTTCTCTTCTCTGCCCAATCGGAGATGTAGGTAATTACGTCATCGATAGAAGCACATACGCGATACGTCTGCGAAACGCTAAAACCAACTGATCTTAAATGTTCTAAAGCCTCAGAGTGACTATTAAATGGATTTTCATTCCCTAAGTAGGAATATATAAAACATTCCATTTCTCTTCGTGCGACTTCAGCAGAATCCTGCATTTTAAATGTTCCAGATGCGGCGTTACGCGGATTAGCTAAGGGTTGATCCCCTTTAGCTACTTTTGCTGCGTTGATTCTATCAAAGGAAGTGATAGGCATATAACCTTCCCCTCTAATCTCGTAGCTAGCAGGTAACAGCGTTGAATTTACTCGGATAGGTAAACTTTTAATTGTCTTTACATTAGCGGTTATGTCATCGCCTCTCGAACCGTCTCCCCTAGTAACACCTTTTTGTAATACACCATTTGTATACCAAAACGAAAGCGCCACACCATCAAATTTCAGTTCACAAACGTATTCAAAAGATTCCCCATCCAAACCTTTTTTAACCCGCTCATTAAAATCACGCAAATCAGTTTCATTATACGTATTTCCTAAAGATAACATAGGAAATTGATGTATAACAGACTTGAATTCTTTCGTAATTGTTCCGCCTACTTTTTGTGTAGGACTGTCGGAACGCGCAAAAAGAGGATTATTCAGTTCTAATTGAATTAATTCAGCGAGTAATTGGTCGAATGCTTGATCCGAAATTATACTTTCATTATTCTGATAATAAGCCTCATTATAAAGATTGATCTTCTCTATGAGTTCATTCATCCGCTGATTCATATCCATAATCGAAATTAAAACTTAATTCTATTGGAATCAAGCGGGAAACAAGGTTTAGGAATATTTTATACCTTTGTATATGAGAAATTTGATCATTGCCCCCTCGGTTTTAGCTTGTGATTTTTTGAACATAGGTTCAGAAGTACAAATGTTGAATGAATCTGCAGCAGAGTGGATTCACATTGACGTAATGGATGGGGTATTTGTACCTAATATTTCTTTTGGATTTCCTGTCTTAGAAGCGATAAATAAAGTAGCTACTAAGGTTTTAGATGTTCATTTAATGATCGAGAAGCCAGAACATTATATTTCTACTTTTGCCAAAGCTGGAGCTAAAGTTATCACTGTTCATTTTGAAGCTTGTCCACATATTCATCGTACGATTCAACAAATTAAAGATACAGGTTGCCTAGCTGGTGTGGCTATTAATCCTGGAACGCCAGTGGAAGTATACCAAGACATCATTGCTGATTTAGATTTAGCCTTGATCATGTCAGTGAATCCGGGATTTGGAGGTCAAAAATTCATCCCTAAGACAATTAATAAAACCAAGCGTTTAGCTGAAATGGCTGCAGAAGCTGGTAATACTACTTTAAAGATTGAAATCGATGGTGGTGTTACTATGGCAAATGCAGCAGATTTATACCAAGCTGGAGCTACTGTATTAGTGGCAGGAAGCTTTGTTTTTGCTTCCGCTGACCCTAAGGCTACGATTACGGAATTATTGTCTGTAGCGAACTAATCAGATGGGTGTAAGAATCTTCATCTTGTTGATTTTTGTTTCTACCCTTACTTTCGCCCAAAAAGTTAGATGGGCGTCCCAAGTTATCGCTGTCTCTAGTGAATACAAAGATCCTTTATTAGGAAAGGAATTTAGAGCCTTACATGCCCTAGGAAAGCCTAGTAAATACCCTAAAATGTCTGCTAGCCCTAGTGCTTGGCAAACTATGACCGCTGATAGTCCGGATGGAGAATATCTACTAGTTGGATTTGATACGACTATGGCTGTAAAACAAATTGCCATTTTTGAAAACTATGGAGCGGGAAGTATTACCTCAGTAGATGGTCTAGATCAGAATAATAAGATTTATCCATTACGCACATTTTCACCTGCTTATAATACAGCTGGTTCTCAGGTAACGACCATACGCCTACCCACTAAAACAAGTTTTAAATTAAAGGGATTAAAGATTTCTTTTAATTCATTACGTGTGAAGGGCTATTCTCAAATTGATGCCATCGGAATCTCGGATAGCGATGAGCCTATTGAATCTTCACTTAAATTGACTTCGGATGCGAATGCCTATTTAGCTCGGGAAAATCTTGGCAACGCAATCAATTCTAAGTTCAACGAGATTTGCCCAGTAGTAAGTCCTGATGGCCAAAAACTTTATTTTACCCGTTGGAAGCACCCAGAAAATTTAGGGACTAACAAAAACCAAGACATTTGGGTATCTAATTGGCAATCAGATCGAACGTGGTCTAAGGCTAGTCTTTTCTCCGCACCTATCAATAATGACGAAAACAACGCTGTTTGCGGCATTACACCTAATGGAAAGACCTTATTATTAAATAATGTCTACGGTAAAGATGGTACAATGGAGAAAGGTGTCTCCTTTTCCTTTTTGTTACGAACGGGAGAATGGAGTTTCCCAAAAGCATTAAAAATAGTCAACTTTAAAAATAAGTCAGAGTTTTCAGAATATACTTTAGCGCCTAACGGAAAAGTTCTTTTGATGACCACCGAAACAAAAGATTCTTATGGAGGAAAAGATATTTATGTTTCCTTCCTTAACTCGGATGATTCCTGGTCTGAACCTAAGAATATTGGACTAGTTGTGAATAGCGGAGAAGCTGAATCCACGCCGTTTATTGCCCCTGATGGAGTAACCATGTATTTTTCTTCCAGTGGTCATGTGGGATATGGTAATAATGATATCTTTTTATCTCGTCGATTAGATGATACATGGCAAAATTGGACTGTACCAGAAAATTTAGGTCCTATCGTTAATACCTCACAATGGGATGGCTATTTTTCTGTCTCTGCTAAAGGGGACTTTGCCTATTTTAGTTCAACAGAAAACTCCTTGGGAGCAGAAGATATTTTCCGTATAAAAATACCGGAGAAGGCGAAACCATTAACACTTATACAGATGACAGGTCAAGTAATTAATCAAAAAACGAAGGAGAATATGGCAGCTCGCATTTTGATTAAATCAAAGGCAAATGCATCCGATTCGCTTTCAATTGATTATGATCCTTATGCAGGGGATTATAGTTTTATGTGGCCTGCTAAAAAGCATTTTACCATTCAGGTTAAGAAGTCTGGCTATTTTTCTAAAGTAGAGAACTTTGACCTAAGTAAAGAGAAGAACTTTGTTCTTATTAATCGGAATTTCTTCCTTCAAACGGTTGAAAAGAACAAAGCGATCTCCTTTGCTAATGTAAGTTTTGATCAAGGTAAAGCAGAATTAAAACCGGGATTTGAAGCTGAATTAGAGAAAGTGATAGCTATTCTTTCGGAAAATGGGCAATACCAATTATTACTTGAAGGGCATACAGATAACCAGGGGGATTGGAATGATAATCTAAAATTATCTCTTGAAAGAGTGGAGAATGTAAAAGCTTATTTAGTTTCTAAAGGAGTAGATGCTGTCCGTATACAAACTAAGGGATGGGGCGGTTCTAAGCCTTTAGTTAATAACTTTTTAGAAGAAACACGTAAGAATAATAGGCGAGTTGAATTCACGCTAATCCCGATAGAATAAAAAAAGAGGGGATCGCTCCCCTACTTTCTCTTACTCAACCTTAAAATTATAATAGTACGATTAAACTCTTGATAATTGCCGTTAAACGGACAGCATCTAAGATCCTAGCTTCTGTAGCACCGTGATTCTTTACTGATTGCTCATGGGAAGTAACACACATTTCACAACCATTAATGGCTGATACAGTTAAGCTGGCTAATTCAAAGAATTCCTTTCCTAATACGGGATTCATCATGATGGACATACGAATTCCAGCAGGCGCCGTGTTATAATATTCTTTATCCACGAAGTGCTTAAATCGATAAAAAATATTATTTGCATTTAATAAGGATACCAAAGCATGAATTTCATTGATTTCAGCCTCTGTCGCTCCTTTTTGAAGAACTAATTCGGTTAAAGAGTCAATGGTTCTCGTATGCTTTTGATTAACTGATACTGCCAAAGCTAAAAGCAAAGCTTCTTTTTCAGTTAATGTTTGAGCGCGCAACGCATTCGAAACATTTATTTTAAGATCCTTGATATAGCGGTGATCTGCAGCATCTAAGGTATCTAAAAGGGCAAACGATTCTGTAGCAAGGATATTTATCTCTGCTAATAAGTTGTCTTTAGTTTCACTCATGATATTGGATTTTAAAAGCCCCAGGGAATCCTGGAGCTAAAGAATAATTATAAAGTAGCGTCGCCTTTTTTCCAGTTACATGGACAAAGTTCATCTGTTTGTAAAGCGTCTAAAACACGCAATACTTCGTCTACATTACGACCTACTGATAAATCATTAGCACATACCCAACGTACAATTCCGTCTTGGTCAGCAATATAAGTAACACGGTAAGCTACTTTCTCGCCTTCTAATAAGATACCTAAGTCTTCAGCTAAACTTTTTGACGTATCTGCAAGCATTGGGAATTTTAAACCACGTAAATCATCATGATCTCTTCTCCAAGCTGCGTGTACGAATTCAGAATCAGTACTAGCACCGATTAATACAGCATCGCGATCAGAAAAATCAGTCGCACGGCGATTGAATTCAGCGATTTCTGTAGGGCAAACAAAAGTAAAATCTTTTGGCCACCAGAACATTACTAACCATTTACCGTCTTTCTTGTGATCTTCTGAAGTAATTGTTGCGAATTCTTTTCCTTGCTCTAAAGAAACGACTGCCGTTTTTGAAAATGTAGGAAATTGACTTCCTAAACCTAACATGTGATTTGCCATTGTATGTATTTTTTTTGTTCTTATTAAACTATAATGCAAATATCGATTGAAAAGCTATATTAGTCAAATCTATATTTTCTATATTTGTATAGTTTTAAACTATATATGACAATAACGCAATTAGAATACATTGTTGCCTTAGCTGATTTGCAAAGTTTCTCCAAAGCAGCTGATTTTTGTTGTGTTTCTCAACCATCTTTGAGTATGCAAGTACAAAAATTAGAGGATGAGTTAAATATGACCTTGTTTAATCGTAAAGCCAAACCTCTACAACCTACTTTGGAAGCTAGAGATATACTGGCTAAAGCAAGAGCTATTTTAAATGAAAGCAATTCAATCCTATCTCTTTCTAAAGGTTGGGCGAATCAAGTGAGTGGCTTCGTTTCTATCGGAGTTATTCCTACGATTGCCCCCTATTTAATGCCTAAGTTTTTGGCTGATTTTCAATTAAAGTTCCCTGATTTATCTATTAGTATTTCAGAAACGACAACCGCTACTATTAAAAAAGGAATTCAAGATGGTAAAATCGATATTGGTATATTGGTTACCCCGTTACATGATAATTTGGTTGAAATCCCGCTCTACTACGAGGAGTTATTTTTGTATTCCAATGTTTGGGAAGAAGATGGAGCTAATTTAAAGTCGGCACTCGATCCTACTAAATTGTGGTTATTAGAGGAAGGCCATTGTTTAAGTAGTCAGGTTAATTCAATTTGTAATTTGCCATCTGGAGCACTTATTGGGACTAAAATGACCTATCAAACAGGAAGTATGGAGACGATTGTACGTTTAGCTGACCAAGGCTTTGGCCAAACAATCATACCACAAATGTTCGTCGATTACCTGGATCCTAAATTGAAGGAAAAAGTGTATACTTTGCCTGATCCAAAACCAGTGAGGGAAGTAGCCTTAGTGCATAGCCACTCTTATTCAAGAAAAGCTATTATTAAAGCTTTAGAATTAGAAATTTTGGCTCATATACCTGATTCATGGAAACATGCACAAGAACGTAATATTATCCCCATATAGCCTTTGCCTTTGCGCTTGACATTAAGGGTCTTAAAAAGAGTAAGCTAGCTCCAAAAACAAAAACTAGCACCAAAATACTGATACGCATATTACCGGTTAATTGGATAATAAGGCCAAACATAAACGTTCCTATAACCGTTGACATACGGTCACAAACGTCATAGAAGCTAAAATAGGATGCCGTATCCTTCTCCCCTTTAGGACATAATTTCGCATACGATGCGCGGCTATTAGATTGAACTCCCGCCATCACAAAGCCAATGGCCGTAGCTAATAAATAGAAATTAAATTGAGAAGTAACTGTATACGCATAGGCGCATACAAACATCCATATAATTACAATTAAGCCTAACGCCTTTATATTCCCTATCCAACCTGATAAACGAGCGCACACATAAGCGCCGGGTATGGCAACTAATTGAATTAATAGGATCGTTATAATTAGAGCATCCTCTGGTAAATGCAATTCTTGACTTCCGAATATGGCTCCTAAATACATCACCGTTTGGGCTCCCATATTAAATAGGAAAAAACTCATCAAGAAATTCTTTATCTCCCTGTTAGCTGTGACTTCTTTAAAAACCTTTTGTAATTCCTTAAATCCACCCAACCACCATTTATTCGTGTCTTTAACCTTTGCTACTGAATCAGGTAAATAGTGTAATGGTATTTGCGCAAATAATAACCACCACAACCCTACCGTTAAAAAGGATATTCGAGCAGCCATTTCGCCACCTATTCCGCCATACCATTCTGGTTTTAATAGCATGGTAAGGTTTTGAACTAATAAGATAACGGAGCCTATATAACCTAATGTGAAACCTTTCGCACTTAACCGGTCAAACCTATCTGGTGTGGCTATTTCTGGCAAAAAACTATTATAGAAAACCATACTTCCACCCCAGCCTATAATAGACAGCAGGAAGCCAATGGTTCCAATGTAATAATGTCCTTTACTGAAAAAGAACAAAGCAATACAACTCAATGAGCCTAAATAACAAAAGAAGCGCATGAAACTCTTCTTCGAACCTGTATAATCCGCTATTCCAGAAAGAAAGGGCATTAATAAAGTTAATGTTAAAAAGGCAAGTGAAATGGAATAAGAGAATACCACCGTATTACTTAATTCAAATCCAAGTATGGATATAATCCCAGGTGTATCACTTCCTAGCGTAATGGCTGCTGAAGGAAAATAAATAGGAAAAATCGCTGAAGTAATCGTTAACGAATGAACTGAATTTGCCCAGTCATAAAAAGCCCAGGCATTCATTGTTTTCGGATTATTCAGTTTCTGCTCCATTAAAATAGCCCTAACTGTTCCCCAGTTGGTGGATTTTTGATTTCAAATGGTATCTCCTCTACTTCTTCTATCTCCTCCTCCGGTTGAATCTCTTCGCCCTTTTCTTCTGGAAAATTAATAACAAATTCAGGTTCGTCTGATGTTTCGTTTTCCGTTACCTCTCCCTCATCAGTATTTTCTTCAGAAACTAGATTAGAATCGTCTTCTTCCTTAACCGGTTCTAGTGTTGATTGAATGGCGATCGGTTCATCCTCTTCTGTTTCCAGGAAGGAAACTTCCACTAATTTAGGATAATTTAATTTGCTACCTAGCGCTTTCCAACCTCTTACTTCTGCCATATCTTCAATTGGAATGATTTCTAATTCATTCGTCTTTCCATCTGGCTTATGCTTTATCTGCACATTAGGTGCATAATTATCAGTCACAGCAATCAATTTACTCGCTTTGTGATCTGAGATAAATAAAAATTTCTTGTCTAAAGAAGTCGTCTCTACATGGAAACGTTTAATTAAATGAGTTTTATTTGATCCATCAAAATACACCGCAGAAATAATAGCTAGTGGCTCAAATTTCTTTAAATACTTAATTTCTTCAGCTGGATAACGATTCGTTAGCTCAAAATTGGTTAATTCATAATTACCTGAAGAATAGATAGCTAAAATACTATCATTGGGTTCAAAATTGCCAATATGATCTCCATGCCCATCTCTGTTTAAACGCCCTATGGTAAGGTCATACCAGATATTAACTCCTCCTAGTGTAGATACACCTGCCGATTTCATAGTAATCTTCCGAACATGATATTTAGTTAGCATATTACCTAAAGACTCGCGACCCTTAATGGCTAATTTGGCAAAATCATAATCAAATTGCTTGATTTTAGCTGTGCAATTAGCCGTTAGACTTATTTGTATCACTTCCGCTTCTCCATTTTCATTAGCTGAGAAATAGGTAAGTTTAGATTTAGCATTATCGCTACTCACTTTATATTCTCGATCTCTTGTGACCGAAGTTACCTTAAAGCGTTTAACATAGGAGGTCCCTGATTTTCCATCGAGGTATACAACATTATACACCTTTCGATCATCATTTTTCTTGAATACAGAGCAATAAAGAATATCACGACCCACAAAGACTTTTTCTTGCACTTTCGTGACAACACAGGTTCCATTCGAACGGAAGACAATGATATCATCGATATCAGAGCATTCCATAACATATTCGTCCTTCTTTATACCATATCCCACGAAACCATCTTCGCGGTTGACATATAGTTTTTGGTTAGCGGCTGCAACAACGGTGGCAGAAATCGTATTGAAATTTTTAATTTCAGTTTTACGTTCTCTTCCCTTACCATATTTGACTAATAAGTTTTTAAAATAATCGATCGCATACCGTATCAAGTTCGCTAAATGATCTTCCACCTCCGCTAATTCGTCTAAAAGACGTTTCATTAATTCGTCTGCTTTAAAGCTGTCAAACTTCGAAATACGCTTAATTCGAATTTCTAATAACTTTAAAATATCCTCTTCCGTTATCTCCCGGTAAAAATCTTTTTTAAAGGGATCTAGTCCTTTATCTACTGTTTGAATGACTAACTCAAATGTTTCGCACTCTTCAATATCTCGGTAAATTCTATTTTCAATGAAGATTTTTTCCAAAGAACTAAATAGAACTTTCTCCATTAATTCACTCTTGCGTATTTCTAATTCTTGACGCAATAAGTCCACTGTTTGATTAGTAGAAACGCGTAGTATTTCTCCCACACCTACGAAGTGTGGTTTGTCCTGAATAATGACACAAGCATTAGGTGAAATGGATACTTCACAATCAGTAAAGGCATATAAAGCATCAATCGTAACATCTGGAGATATACCTGGCGCTAATTGGATCTGTATCTCTACATCTTTAGCTGTATTATCAATGACCTTTTTAATCTTAATTTTTCCTGTATCATTCGCCTTAATAATGGAATCAATCAAGGACGTTGTTGTGGTGGTATACGGGATTTCAGTAATAACCAGCGTTTTCTTATCTAATTCATCTATTTTAGCTCTTATGCGAATCTTACCACCACGTAAACCGTCGTTATAATTCGTCGCATCCATCATGCCGCCTAAAAGGAAATCAGGATAAAGCTCTACTTTCTTGTTATTTAATATATCGATGGAAGCCTGAATAATTTCACAGAAATTATGCGGCATAATCTTCGTTGCAAGACCTACCGCGATACCCTCTACTCCCTGAGCTAATAATAGCGGGAATTTAATGGGCAATGTAACAGGCTCTCTCTTACGACCATCGTAAGACATTTGCCATTCTGTGGTTTGGTTATTAAATACAACGTCTGCCGCAAACTTGGATAAACGAACTTCAATATAACGAGCAGCTGCTGCACTATCTCCCGTACGGTTATCGCCCCAGTTACCTTGGCAATCAAATAAGAGTTCTTTTTGGCCTAAATTAACAATGGCATCGTTTATAGACGCATCGCCATGTGGGTGATACTGCATCGTCTGGCCGATGACATTAGCGACTTTATTAAAACGGCCATCATCCATTTCCTTCAACGCATGCAGAATGCGACGCTGAACAGGTTTTAAACCATCTTCTACGGCTGGAACCGCTCTCTCTAAAATAACGTAAGAAGCATATTCTAAGAACCAATTCTCATACATCCCTGCTACCGCAATCTGATTCTGTAGTGCGCCGTCCGCTGATTCACTCATGTTATTATTTGGCTAATTTTCTTCCCCATGGAAGAGTTGGTACATAATTAAAGCTGTGGCCCCCCAAATCATATTTCCTTCAAATTTAAAGGAGGGACTTAGGATCTTATTTCCATCGTAGCTAACCTCAAAATGAATGATATTAGCTGGATCTTGAAAGAACGACACAGGTATTTCAAAAATACGATTTATTTCTCTTTTATTTAAATCGTATGTCAGCTTTTTATTCAAGTGAATCGAAAAAGCGGTAATCCAATAATTGGACACATGAATCCAATGTTCTGTTAAGTAAATTAATTCTTGATGATTAATCTCCACTCCTATTTCTTCCAATACTTCTCGGGCAGCAGTCTCCCGTAAATCCTGATCAGATAGATCCATTTTACCTCCTGGTAAAGCCATTTGGCCACTATGGTGTCCATCATATTCATTTCTTTCGATAATAATAAGGTATGGTTCTAGTAAAGGTTCCTCTACGATAAGCACAACCACCGCAGCTTGCTTAGCCTGTTCTTTTATCTCCGGTTTCTGAAGTATATTTTGATATAATTGCTTAAAATGTAGAAATTCAGTCATGACTAAAATGAATTAGCAATTGACTCGGAACAGCGAATTCCATCTAAAGCAGCAGACATAATACCACCCGCATATCCTCCTCCTTCTCCACAAGGATAAAGACCTTTTACTTGAGGATGTTCTAGCGTTTCCTTGTCTCTAGGTATTTTAACTGGGGAGGATGTTCGGCTTTCTAAACCTATAATTTGACCTAGATTAGAGGAGAAACCAGGTATTTTTTTATTGAAATCTTGAAATCCTTGAACTAAGGGTACAGATATATAATCAGGTAAAAATTCCCGCATTTCGCCAGGTTCTAAACCAGGAACATAACTGGTGGGATGTGAACTTTTACTCGCTTTACCTTGTATGAAATCGAGGGTATATTGAGAGACTGCTTTTTGGGATCCTCCTACTAAACTTCCAGCTTTCTGTTCTAACTCTTCTTGCAATTGCATACCAGCTAAAGCCCCAAATTCCTTATATCGCGCTAGATCTTCATTCACAATACTTACCACAATCCCAGAATTGGCATATTTAGAATCTCGTCTAGATGGAGACATGCCATTAACAACTACTTGATTGGGTGAAGTAGCAGAGGGTACAATAAAACCTCCTGGACACATACAAAAGGAGAATACGCCCCTTTGTACCCCTTCGTAAGTACTTTGAGTCACTAAACTAAAACTTGCTGGAGGTAAGAATTCCGGTCGCTTATTTACTTTGTATTGTGCTTGATCGATAAAGGATTGCTGGTGTTCAATGCGTACTCCGATTGCAAACGGTTTAGCCTCAATTGCCACTCCTTTATCTTGTAATAATTGAAATATATCACGAGCTGAATGTCCTGTAGCTAATAATAATCTATCTGCCAAAAATTCTATATCGTTATTACACAAAACACCTTTGATGGAATTATGTTCAATGAAGAAATCTGTTACCCGGTGATTAAAATGCACTTCTCCGCCTGCCGCAATGATAGCATCACGCATGGAGGCGATAATACCTGGTAATTTATTCGTCCCGATATGAGGATGAGCTTCAAATAAAATATCACTGTGTGCTCCATGAGCCACAAACGTTTCTAAAACACTTTTGATATCACCTCGTTTCGTACTTCTAGTATATAATTTCCCATCGGAATAAGTACCAGCTCCGCCTTCACCAAAACAATAATTAGAATCTGGATCAACTATATTAAATCGATTAATTGCAGCTAAATCCCGTCTTCTTTCTCTAACATCTTTTCCTCTTTCTAGGACGATTGGCTTAATTCCTTTTTTAATTAAATCAATGGCAGCAAATAAACCGGCAGGACCAGACCCGATAATGAGTACTTTTTTTGCATTTTTCTTTACTGCTGGCAATTGTGAAGAAAGGGTGAAATCGTGTTCTTTCTCATAGAAGCCAATACGAAGATTCACTTTGATTTGACGACTTCTAGCGTCTATTGACCTTTTTTCTATTCGATATTTCGTAGTAGCCATGAAATCAGCCCCCATTTCAGCTGTTAAAAATTCAGCTAATACTTCTGGGGAATTAGCAATTTCGGGGCTAAGAACAAAATCTCTTTGGTCAATCATACAAGTATTTTGTGCAAATTTACGAATCTATTTTTACTATTTCGGATGAATAAGCTAAGCTCAGAAGTTTCCCCCTATTTATTGCAACATAAGAATAACCCGGTTCATTGGGAACCCTGGGGTCAGGAAGCTTTAGAACGAGCTAAAAATGAAGATAAACCTATCTTAGTTAGTATTGGGTATGCAGCTTGCCACTGGTGCCATGTGATGGAACATGAATCGTTTGAGAATGACGAGGTGGCTGCCATAATGAATAAATACTTTATTAACATTAAAGTAGATCGCGAAGAGCGTCCTGATGTGGATATGGTCTACATGGAAGCCTTGCATCAAATGGGTTTAAATGGTGGATGGCCATTAAATGTTTTTTTGATGCCAGACCAAAAGCCGTTTTACGGAGGCACCTATTTCAAGCGAGCTAATTGGATGCAGATTCTACTTTCCATTCAGGACGCTTTTAAAAAAAACAGAGCAGAATTAGCTAAATCGGCTGATGGATTTGCTGAAAGTTTATCAGAGAACGCTTCATTTTTTGCAAAAACAGATTTAAACGAGGTTTCACAAGTCATTCCGAGCGCTTTATCTAAAATAAAATCAGCTCTTGATCCCGTGTTTGGTGGCATAAATAAAGCTCCTAAATTCCCTCTTCCATCACTGATTCACTTTTTATATACCATTCCGTCTAGCTTATCAGTAGAATTAGGTATCCCGCCTTTAGCTAAAACCTGGTTAGAAAAAATGGTTCAAGGAGGTATTTATGATGCTGTTGGCGGTGGTTTTTCCCGGTATTCAGTTGATTCAGAATGGTTTTGCCCACATTTTGAGAAAATGCTGTATGACAATGCACAATTATTGTCCGCCTATACGATAGCCTATAAAAGAGAACCTAATCCACTTTATCAAGAGGTGGTGTTTGATACCATCTCATTTCTAAAAATGGAATTATTATCTCCACGTAGACTTTATTATTCCTCACTAGATGCTGATTCAGACGGAGAAGAAGGACTTTTTTATACGTATACTTTTACAGAATTAGCCCAGTTAAAGAATGAAGAATTTTTAAAGACTTATTCCATCTCTAAGCAGGGAAATTGGGAAGATGGTCGTAATATTTTATTCAGGTCCTCTCCCATTCTTAATAGTCATTTTAAGAAGGAAATGGAACATTTAAAATCCCTAAGAGATCAACGCATAAGACCCGGTACTGATACGAAAGAAATTTTAGTATGGAATGCACAATTAGTCTTAGCTTTTTTAGATGTTTACCAGGTATTTGGTCGACAAGAGGATATAGATTCAGCTATTGATTTAATGAATTCCATAGAAAAATATTTTTCCGTAGAAAGCAAGTGGTTTCATCAGTCTGAATTTTCTAGAGAACCTATTTTAGCGTTTTTAGATGATATGTCTGCTTTAGTTTTGGCCTATACAAAACTCTATATAATCACTGAAAAGAGCGAATATTTACATAAAGCTGATGATCTTATTCAAGTAATTAGTTCTACTTATTCACATACAGAATTAGCTTTATTTCAATACCGGTCTAATCAGGCAGACTATTTGATTGCGGAGAAAGTGGAAGTAATGGATTCTGTGATGCCATCTTCGAATTCAATGCTATGTGAGGCTTTTCTATGGAATGGTATTCTACTAAATAAAGCAGAATACACCATAAAGGGACGAGATATGTTAGGCCAAATCTTAGAAAGAGCCATCGTTCATCCTGCTTATTTTGCTAATTGGCTTCGTATTTATTCTGATTGGATTGAACATCCTAAGGCCCTTTTAAAGTATAATCCATCAGCTCATTCAAAAGAAAATTTAGATAGGCATGAATGGTGTATTGATAAGGAACAGCTATTTTTTATTCCTAATAAGGAGAATTCGGACTACCTAGTCTGCGTGGGTGATTATTGCTTTACTCCTGCGGCAACATTAGCGGAGGTAGATAAACAATTAGCGACGCTTATTTAATGCGCTCTGGATTTTCTGTAACAAATGCTCCCCAGCCCTTCTTTGTTCCTTTCATAGTGGAACTGATATTTTTATTATGAAAATGATGGCAAATAGCTATTCCAAGAGCATCTGTGGCATCGTGCAGTTTACCATCTAATTTAATGTTTGCGATGATTTCTACCATTTTAGCCACCTGCTCTTTAGAAGCATTCCCATTTCCGGTTACAGATTGTTTAATCTTCTTAGGCTCATATTCAGCGATGGGAATAGATTTAGAGAAAGCTAAGGACATGACCATCCCTTGAACCCTACCTAGCTTAAGCATAGACTGTATATTTTTACCAAAAAACGGTGACTCAATCGCAATCTCATCTGGTAAAAACTCTTCTAAGATACCTAAAATACGTTCGTGTATTTTCAGGAATTTTGCCCCTTGAGTAGTGTATTTAGTTAGATTTAATACCCCATATTGCAAAACAGTCACCTTATCATTAGTAATACGCAATAGGCCGTAACCAAGAAAACGCGTCCCTGGATCAATTCCAAGTATTATTTTTTCTGATGAGGATGTGCTAATTTGCGTCATTATTACTTACTATGTTTATTCACAAAATACCATCATTTATTTCCTCTATTTTTCCACGATTTACGTGGTCTAAAGAAACGGATGATGAAATTTATTTAACCTTTGATGATGGACCAACGCCTGAAATTACGGATTTTGTTCTAGAAAGCTTAGCAGAATATAATGCGAAGGCGACATTTTTTTGTATTGGAAAAAATGTTGAATCAAATCCTTCTATAATTAGCCGAATTATTTCTGGAGGCCACAGTATCGGTAATCACACGATGCACCATTATAATGCATGGAAAATGGATTTTGCGTCTTACCTAAAGGATATAGAACTCTGTGATCAACTATTTAAACAAAATGGAATTCAATCCATTGGATTTCGTCCTCCTTATGGACGTATTACCCCCAAAATGTATCAACAGGTACCCAATATCATACTTTGGTCAGTTTTAACTGGTGATTATAATGCCTCCTTACAGGCGACTGATATAGTAAAATCTATAAAACCATTTTTAAAACCGGGTGCTATTGTGGTAATGCATGATAGTGTGAAAGCATATCCTCAATTGAAAAATATTTTACCAGAAATTTTGACCTTTTGTTCTTCTCAAAATCTCCGAATGTCAGCCTTATGATCGATACACACGCACATTTGTATGATGCTTATTTTCAAGAAGATATGTCTTTTCATGTGGATGATATTTTAGCCTCTGGTGTATCGGAAGTTTGGCTACCTAACTGCGATTTAGCATCCTGGTCAGACTTAAAGAAATTAAGTATAGATTATCCCAATTTTGTATTACCTATGATCGGTTTACATCCCACCTATGTAAAGTCCACTTATGTTGCTCAATTAAAAGCACTTAAAGAGGAATTAGATCAATCAAAAGTAGTAGCCATTGGTGAAATTGGATTAGATTATCATTGGGATACCACTTTTGCAGCAGAGCAAATGATAGCTTTTAAACAACAATGTCATTGGGCATTAGATCGGAATATATGGATCGATATTCATTGTAGAAAGGCGTATGCAGACTTGATTAAAACAATACGCTTACCCGAATTCAAAGATTTAGGTGGTATAGTACACTGCTTTTCTGGCGATGCGAGGGAGGCTAAAATTTTAACAGATTTAGGGTATTACTTAGGTATAGGAGGTGTAATTACCTATAAAAACACCACTGTGTTTCAGGATATAGCTGACATTCCTTTAAGTCAAATTGTTTTAGAAACAGATGCTCCCTATTTGAGTCCAGTTCCACATCGAGGAAAACCAAATTCGCCTAAATACATACCCATAATCGCACAAAAACTAGCTGACTTATACGAAGTGTCTCTTGAAGAGTTAGTAGAGCAGACATCGAAAAATGCGAGGCAATTAAAAGCTATCTCAGGTTATTAATTACTCCTTTCATTTGATCATCCCAATGTAGGATCGCATTTTTTAGCGTAAGGACTGATGGATTGGTAGAAGTTCTGAATTTTTCCCAGCTTCCCTGAAAGATTAATCTACCTTTTTCCATGATACCCACCGATTGACTTAATTGTAGAATATCCGTTAGATCGTGGCTAATTAGCACGCAGGGAATAGCGCGTTCAGCGACTACAGATGCTATAATTTGCGAAAACTCTAATTTTTGTTCTGTATCTAATTGACTAAATGGTTCGTCTAGCACTAAATACTCGATCGGTTGACTAATGGCCTCCAGGAGGGCTAACTTTTGACGTTCTCCCCCCGACAAATGAGCCACCTTGGTATCTTTTTGTTTAATGAGGTAAAATTGTTTCAGGTACTTAGTGATTACAGCCTCCTTTTGAGCATTGGGCACATACTGAAATAGTACCTCAGCATAATTATATACACTATGATGGGGCTTTAAATGAAGCGTCTGAGGCACATAACCCGCTTGTCTAAATTGTGGAATCAGTCGATCCAAACCGTCATTTAACTCTTTAGAATGAATTTTAATTGAATAGTCGGCATCATATTTTAAGCCCACCAATAGCGTGGCAATGGTACTTTTGCCAGAACCACTTTTACCTATTAATGCGTAGATTTCACCCGATTTTACGTTTATTTGAATATTGGATAAAGCAAAATGACTCGTAACTTGGTGTTTCTTTATGCTTATTGTTAACATTTAACCTATTTAAAATGATTCTCTGCGGAATTGATGTCGGAACTTCTTCCATTAAAGTTAGTATTGTTGATGCAGCAAACCAACATTTAATTTACTCCACCTCCTATCCCGAGGTAGAAAATGAAATATCTTCCCCTGAGCCAGGTTTTGCGGAACAAGATCCAGAACATTGGTGGTATTGTGTGAATCAGGCTATATTAAAAGCAAATTCCTCTAAATTATATGACCCTAAAAATATAGGTGCCATTGGTATATCCTACCAAATGCATGGTTTAGTTGTTGTCGATAAAGAAGCTCGTGTTTTACGCCCTTCTATTATTTGGTGTGACTCTAGAGCCACTCCCTATGGTGAAAAAGCTTATAAAGGTTTAGGAGAAGCATTTTGCCAAAGTCATTACCTCAATTCCCCTGGTAATTTCACCGCATCTAAATTAGCCTGGGTAAAAGAAAATCAACCTGAAGTATTCGAACAAATTCATCAAGTATTATTACCTGGTGATTTTATTGCTGGACGATTTACCTCTCAATTTACCACAACAGCTTCAGCCTTATCAGAAGGTATCTTGTGGGATTTTAAAGAGGAGCATCCTGCTAAAGATCTAATGGCCTATTTTGGTTTCCCAGAATCAATCTTCCCTCCTGTTCACGCCTTATTTTCGGATCACGGTACCATTAACACAGAAGTCGCAGATGAGCTCGGATTAAATACTAAAATAAAAGTTACCTATAAAGCAGGAGATCAACCTAATAACGCGTATTCACTAGGAGTTTTACATCCTGGCGATATTGCCACCACTGCTGGTACCTCTGGTGTCGTTTATGGTATATCCGATGAATTAAAGTATGATAAGGAAAACCGAGTTAATTCCTTTGCACACGTTAATCACACATCTAAAAAGGCTAGTATTGGGGTCCTAATGTGTATAAATGGAACAGGGATTTTGAATCGTTGGATTAAACAAAATTTCTTTTCTTCCTTATCGTATAATCAGATGAACGAATTAGGATCAAAAGCGGCAATTGGTTCCAATGGTTTAGTTTGCATGCCCTTTGGGAATGGTGCAGAGCGTATTTTTCAAAATAAAACGCTGGGTGGAAGTTTTATGCACCTAGATTTTAATCGACATCAATCCACTGAAATTATTCGGGCTGCTCAAGAAGGAATCGCCTTCTCCATGGTATATGGTATCGAGTTACTAGGGAATGTTGGCGTTACGCCTAAAAAACTAAAGGCGGGTCAAGCTAACATGTATTTAAGTGATTTATTTACGCAAGCTATTGTTAATGCGTCAGGCGCTTCTGTAGAACTATTAGAATCAGATGGCGCTTTTGGTGCCGCTTTAGGAGCTGGAGCTGGTATTGGTTATTATGCTAACGAAGACGAAGCAGTAAATAACATTAAAGTACTAAAGACAATAGAACCTAACCCTACCTATACTTCAGAATATGTGGAAGCTTATGGGGTATGGAAAAGTAACCAAGCCCAGTAGAAAAGGCAAAGCCTCTCAATTGCTTGAGAGGCTTGTACCCAGTGCCGGAGTCGAACCGGCACGGGCTTGCACCCACGGGTGTTTGAGACCAGCGCGTCTACCAATTCCGCCAACTGGGCAATTAAAAATTGCTACCCAAAACTAGGCTTTTTCATTTGCTTTCGCAAATGAGCTTAGAATAAATTCAGTTCTATTCGTAGCGTAATGCATCAACTGGGTCCATTTGAGAGGCTTTAAATGCAGGGTAAATTCCTGAAAATAAGCCAACTAAAATACAAATAATAATACCAGTCATCATCCAAAGCCAAGGAATAATAAAGCTTGCTGATCCAGAACTAATGCCTTGAGCAATTAAATTACCAATGGGTATGGCTAGCATTATTCCTCCAATTCCTCCCAATAGGCAGATGACAATAGCCTCTATCAAAAATTGTTGTAAAATACGGCCCGGTGTAGCTCCTAAGGATTTTCTAATACCAATTTCACGTGTACGTTCACTGACTGAAACCATCATAATATTCATCAAAGCAATGGCAGCACCTAATAGGGTGATAAAACCAATGACAAACCCACCAATACGCAATGAACCTGTAATACTTTCAAAACTCTTAGCCATGGAATCTGATCGGTCAATGCTAAAAGAATCTTCCATACCGATTGGATCCATGCGGACTTTTCGCATCGCCCCTCTAGCCTCTTCCATAAAATCTTCAATGTTAATAATTTTAGTAGATGAAGTAGTAATATCAAAATTTAAACTACGACCTACAGCCATTTTACGACCCGTTTCTAGGGGAACAATTATAACTCGATCATCTCCTCCTCCCATCATATTCCCTTTCTTTTCTAGCGCACCTATTACCTTAAGCTTAATACCTGAAACAACAATTTCGGAACCAATCGGAATTTGTTTATCATATAATTGATCAATCACATCTACCCCTAGAATACATACGTTAATCGCATTCATCTGTTCATTTGCAGAGAAATTTCGCCCAGCGCCTACTTTATATCCTTTTAATTCCATGAAATTATCATCAATCCCTAAAACTCGAGTGTTGGGATTGGTTTTCTTAGATTCAAATTTGGCAATAGCATTATTATTCACATTCGTTTTTAATGAAACTTTTCCTTTAGAAGTAAATAGTGATTTATAGTGTGTTGCTTCGCGGTAATTTATATTTTTAAAACGCTTCTCCTTTTGTCCCTCACGTCTAATCTGCATAGCTGGACGATTCCGAATGTCGAATGAATTAGCCCCTAGACCGGAGAAAGAGTTATCCACTGAACTTTGTATACCATCAATGGCAGTCAAAATACCTACGAGAGAAGTTATTCCAAGTGAAATAATCAACGCCGTCAATACAGTACGAAGTAGATTACTTTTAATGGAACGTAGACCTTCTAATACATTTTCTTTTAAATTCATAAGACTCTTTGACTAAGCCGGATGTATCCGGCGACTCATTGACTAAGCTGCGTCGGCAGCGACTAAGTCACGAAGTGACGACTGTTACAACGCAACCGCAAGTTATCCCCTTTTTCACAGCATTAAAAACCAATGAAACAGGCTTTTAATCCGTTAGTCCTTTTTTTACCTGAATTAATTCAATCTCCCCTCTTTCTTAATCGCAAAATGTTTGATAATTTAGTGTAAAATTATGTCAGTGGAAGAAAATCAAATTAAAGCGCCTATTTATAACGACGATAGTATTCGTTCCCTAGATTGGAAAGAACATATTCGGCTTAGACCAGGTATGTATATTGGAAAATTAGGAGATGGTTCATCAGTAGACGATGGAATTTATGTTCTCGTTAAAGAAATCATGGATAACTCGATTGATGAACATATGATGGGTAATGGGAAGTCTATTGATGTAAAGATTTCAGACCATAAAGTGGAAGTGCGAGATTATGGTCGCGGAATACCTTTGGGAAAAGTAATTGATTGCGTATCTAAGATAAATACCGGTGGTAAATATGATTCAGGCGCTTTCCAAAAGTCAGTAGGCTTAAACGGAGTAGGTACAAAAGCCACTAATGCACTTTCGAATTACTTTAAAGTGCAATCCTATCGCGATGGTCAAACTAAGTGGGCAGAATTTTGTAAAGGAGAATTAACTGCTGAATCCCCGGGTATAGAGTCTTCTACTGCTAAGAGTGGTACGCATGTCGCTTTTGAACCTGATAATTCCATCTTTAAAAATTATCACTTTATCCCTCAATATTTAGATTCCTTATTTTGGAATTATGCCTTCCTAAATGCCGGATTAACGATAAATTTTAATGGCGAGAAGTATTTTTCCCAAAATGGATTATTCGATTTACTCTCTAAAAAGACAAATTCAGAAGAAAACCGCTATCCTATCGTTCACCTAAAAGGAAATGATATTGAATTAGCTATAACGCATAATAACCAATACGGAGAGGAGTATTATTCCTTTGTTAATGGTCAAAATACCACACAAGGTGGTACACACTTAGCGGCTTTTAGAGAAGCGCTTGTTAGAACGGTAAGAGAATTCTTCAAGAAGGATTTTGATCCATCTGATGTTCGCGCAAGTATTGTGGGCGCCATTGCCATTCGGGTTCAAGAACCCGTTTTTGAATCACAAACAAAGACAAAATTAGGTAGTACCACTATCTCGCCTGATTCTAATTCCACTTCTATACGTACGTTTATAGGTGATTTTGTGAAGACAGAATTAGATAATTATTTACACCAAAATCCAATTTCCGCTGATGCTCTTTTAAAGCGAATATTGCAATCAGAGCGTGAGCGTAAGGATATTGCGGGTATTAAAAAATTAGCCAATGAGCGGGCTAAAAAAGCCAATTTGCACAATAAGAAACTGCGTGATTGCCGAATACATTTATCTGATGAAAAATCAGAAACTCGTCACGACACTACCCTATTCATTACCGAGGGTGATTCAGCGTCCGGAAGTATCACGAAGTCTCGCGATGTTCAATTACAAGCCGTATTCAGTTTAAGAGGAAAGCCATTGAATAGTTTTGGCCTGACTAAGAAAATTGTTTATGAAAATGAAGAATTCAATTTATTGCAACATGCATTAGATATTGAAGATTCATTAGATAATCTGCGCTACAATAAAATCGTCATAGCTACAGATGCTGACGTCGATGGAATGCACATTCGTTTATTGATTTTAACTTTCTTTTTGCAATTCTTCCCAGACCTAGTGAGAAACGGTCATTTATATATATTAGAAACACCTTTATTTAGAGTTCGAAATAAAAAAGAGACCCGTTACTGCTATACAGATGAGGAAAGACGTTCAGCTATTTCTGATTTAGGGCCTAAACCAGAAATTACTCGATTTAAGGGTTTAGGAGAAATTTCGCCAGAGGAGTTTGGGAACTTTATTGGAGAGGATATTAAATTAGAGCCTGTTATTTTAGAAAAGGACTTTACTATACCCCAACTTTTAACCTATTATATGGGTAAAAATACGCCAGAGCGCCAAAAGTTTATTATTGATAATCTAGTGGTCGAAAAAGATTTAGAAGAAGTTCTTTTAGCCTAATCAAAAGTTCAATTCGAGGAGTTGCTTAAGTTCTTTATTGGCCTTAGCAGCTCCTTTTTTTTCTGCTTCTTCTATTCCTTGTATAATATATTTTTTAGCCTCATCATCTTGATTAGTATCTAATAATAAGGTTGCTAAGGTATAATATGTAGCGATATAATCAGGAAATGTAGAGGCTATGTATTTAAATGATTCCAAAGCTCCGTTTATATCCCCCTCCTTTTGGAATTCCATCCCTAATAAATAATGATTAAATGGATCATCGGGATATTGATTAATCTCATTTTTTATAAATTCTTTGCGATCCATTTTGCTAAATTAAAAACAAATTAGTATGCTTGCATAACAATTTAATCTGCCATGAAAATACTAGTCTGTATATCCTGTGTCCCAGACACCACATCAAAAATAGTAATAGATCCCGCAACCTCCCAAATAAGTAGCCAAGGTTTAACATTTATTGTAGGACCTTATGATGATTATGCGCTTTCTAGAGCCATAGAGATAAAAGAAAGCCATAATGCCGAGGTGATAGTTTTACATGTGGGTACTGCAGAATCCGAACCGCTAATTCGTAAATGTCTAGCTTTAGGAGCCGATTCGGCAGTTAGAATTGATGGCAATCCTATTTCTTCTAATCAAATAGCCTCAGCGATTGTGGATTATGTAAAATCTAATCCTGTGGATCTCATATTAATGGGGAAAGAATCTATTGACTATAATTCTGGTATAGTGCATGGTTTAGTCGCAGGAGCTTTGGGTTATGTTCATTTTAACCCGGTGATGCATTTAGATATGACAGCTGATGGATTGCACTTAACTGTGGAGATGGATGGTGGTAAAATGGAAGTGAATTGCACACTGCCTGCTGTTTTAGGGTGTCAAGAACCGATTGCCGAATGGAAAATACCTTCTATGCGTGGAATTATGACAGCTAGAACAAAAGAAATTCTAATTCTTCCATTAAGTTCTCCTAGCGAAGTACAGCTTGTAAAGGCAGACATCGCGGAAACAGCTCGCAAAAATAAGATGATAACAGCGGATGAGGCCGAGCAATTAATTGATTTATTGAGAACTGAGACAAACGTATTATAAGATGAAAAAAGTAGCCATTTTAGCTCAAACCAAAGAAGGGCAATTGTCTGAACAAACTAGACAGTTAGTTTCATTTGTTTCCGCCTTTGATCCCGAGCAAATAAAATTGTTTATACTCGGGGATGTGAAATTTTCAACTGTATCTTCCTCTGTACCTGTTGATTTGTTTCAATTATCTGCTGATTTATATGCTGATTCTGATTCTATTGCAACCATAGCGGCTGGTTTAGATAATTTCTGTGTATTTGGTATAAAATCCATACAGATAGATAATTTGTTGAGCCTATTAGCGGCACATACGTTGAAAGATATGATTTCAGGTATTCAGAAACTAAGCTATTCTTCTGATCAATTCTCCATAAGCAAATCTATTTTTTCAGGTAAAGCCTCGTTGGAATTAAATACTAGTACTGCTTCTTTTTTCAGCATCAATCGAAATTTTGATTTTAGTCAAATTAGCGAATACTCAGAATTAGTTTTCAAATCATCTAGTTCAATTGAAAAAACAAATACAAACAAAGCTTCTATAGTTTCTATAAAACCAATCACAGGTTCCATTCCATTACCTGATGCTGCTATTGTTGTAGGAGCAGGTCGAGGTTTGAAAGATCCCGAAAATTGGACTATAGTGGAAGATTTAGCGAAAGCATTAGGTGCTGCAACGGCTTGCTCAAAACCAGTATCTGATCTCAATTGGCGCCCCCACCACGAACACGTAGGTCAGACAGGCGTTAAAATATCCCCCAATTTATACATCGCTTGTGGCATTTCAGGCGCTATTCAACATTTAGCCGGAGTTAATGGCTCCCGAATTGTAGTTGTTATAAATAATGATCCTGAAGCACCTTTCTTTAAGCATGCTGATTATGGAATTGTAGGGGATGTAAATGATATCCTTCCGAGACTAACAAAAAAGCTACAATCACATTAAAATTAGCGGTCTAATTGGTACATTTGTGTTTTAATATAGGCCTTTGAAAGAGTTTATTCCATTACGTATATTGTCTGTGAATCCCAGTTCTGTGGGAGCTAGCTCTTATATACTTTTATTAGAGTCTGACGATGCGCAAGCTTTGCGGTTTCCTATTGTAATAGGAAGTCAAGAAGCTCAGTCTATTTCTGTATATCTAGAGCATATTCAAACAAGCCGACCCTTAACACATGATCTCTGTGTTAATCTTCTCTCCTATTCTAATGTATCTATTGAAAAGGTCTTAATCACAGATTTTAAAGATGGTATATTTTACGCCAATTTAGTGATAATTAAAGAAGGTGAAACTATTAAGGTAGATGCTAGACCGTCCGATTCTGTGGCTATTGCCATCCGTTTAGATAAGCCTATATTAATATCAGAAAAATTATTAAGAGATATTTGTATACCTGAAGAGGAATTTTTAGATGAACTAGAAGAGGAGTATAATTTGGTTGAAAATACGAAAGGTATACGTTCTAAAGTAGAATTAGAGGCGTTATTAAACAAAGCCTTACAAGATGAAAATTATGAAGAGGCTGCTAAACTTCGAGATGAAATTGATAAATTATAAATATGAAATATTCTAAAAGTCGCCCACAATCTACCCAATTAACCCTGATAATCTCCATGGCGAGTTTAGCATCTATCATAGCGCTATTCTTTCAATTATTTGTCAGCGTAAAAACCTGGGGCGATGAGATAAAATCTCAAATGAAAGTGTATGTCTATTTAAGCGATTCATTAGAAACAGCCGATTTAGCAAGTACCATTACTTATTTTAAATCACGTCCATATATTAATCAAAAAGATCTAATGCCTGAACTAGAATTTAAGTCAAAAGCACAGATCGCATCTGAATTCTTAAAGTCATCACAAGAAGATTATCAGACACTTTTAGGAGAGGAAAATCCATTTAAGAACTGCTTGATTTTGGGAATTAAGGAGGAATTTAAAAATGAAGCTTCGTTTAAAAAGATTGTTAGCGAAATTCAAGCTAGACCTTATGTGTACGAAGTTACCTACCCTAACACTTTTTTGGGATCATTATTAAATAAAATAGAGGCTGTTGGTTATGTCGGTATCGTCTTAATCATTCTATTAGTTTTATTCATCTACATTCAATTAGCCAATAATATCCGTTTACATATTCATGGAAATCGTGTCTTAATTAAATCAATGCAACTATTAGGTAGCACTAATGGATTTATCCAGAAACCATATCTATTAAATGCCTTATTTGTGGGTTTTTTAGGAGGTCTAATCGGCTTTACTTTAGCTAACGGAGCTTTTTTGTACTTTTCCACTTCAATACCAGAGATAACGTCTTTATTTTTTGAGCTTACAAATCAAATTCAATTAGTGCTTGTTTGCGTAGGATTCTGCTCACTTTTTAGTGTACTCGCTTCTTACGTATCAATTTCAAAATATCTTAAAATTCAACACACTAACCTATTTTAATATGAGTCAATCTAATATGCCTTTAGGGTCTAAAGAAATAAAAATTCTATTACTAGGTATTGGAATTATGTTAGTTGGTTTTTTTGTAATGACCTTAGACAGGGAAGAATTTGGATTTGGTTTTTTAGGTTTAACCCTTGGTCCTCTGTTAGTGCTAGTTGGCATAATAATACCTGTATTTTCTCTTTTTAAGTGGAAACGCTAATGTCAGAGATTCTTAAAACCATTATATTAGGACTTGTTGAAGGTTTAACGGAATTTTTACCAGTCTCTTCCACTGCTCACTTAATCGTTGCTGAAAATTTACTAGGAATAGAAAACTCTAAATTTCTAAATTTTTTCACGGTATTCGTGCAACTTGGTGCCATTGCTGCTGTGCCATTTTTATATTTCAAGCGCTTATTTGCATCGGGTTTACCCATTTATTTCACAATCATAGCTTCATTTATTCCAGCCGTCATTTTGGGTTTATTATTAGATGATTTACTTGAAGCCTTATTTCAAGGATATTGGTTTATCGCTGGATCTTGGATTTTAGGTGGTTTAATTTTAATCAAAATTGATACCTGGTTACCAGCTAAATCTACCGCAATTGAAATACAATCAATATCTTATCTAGCTGCTTTTAAAATTGGTTTATTTCAATGCTTAGCTATGATTCCAGGGGTATCAAGATCGGGTGCCACAATTGTAGGCGGTCGTGTTTTAGGTTTAAGTCATTCTGCCGCAGTTGAATATTCATTTTTATTGGGTATCCCTACTATATTGGGGGCATGTGCTAAGAAGCTTTTAGACTATCGTCATGATTTTGATGTCATTTTTACGAAAGAACACATTCAATTCCTAACGATCGGTACCAGTATTAGTTTCATCATTGCTCTATTGACCATCAAATGGATGGTAGGATTTGTTCGATTACATGGCTTTAAACTTTTTGGCTATTATAGAATTATTGTAGGACTATTATTAAGTATATATCTGTGGATGATTTAGAGGAAGTTCAGGACAAGTTTTATGTCATAAATAAGCCCAAAGAATGGTCCTCATTTGATGTAGTTAAAAAGATTCGTAATCTAGGGCGGTTTAAAAAGATTGGGCATGCTGGAACCCTAGATCCATTAGCCACAGGAATTCTAATCATGTGTGTAGGAAAGTATACTAAGAAGATTGATTACTTTCAATCGCTACCTAAAACCTACACGGGGAGAATGATTATTGGAAAAACAACTCCTTCCATTGATTTAGAAACTGAATTTGATGGGGAGTATGCCATAGATCATATTACTACTGGCATGTTAGAAGATGTGCGACATACATTTTTAGGCGATATTCAACAGGTACCCCCTATCTACTCAGCCATTAAACTAAATGGACAAAGATTATTTACTCACGCTCGCAATGGAGTCAAAGCAGAGGACTTAGAAATAAAAATCCGTGATGCGCAAGTCTACCGTATGGAGTTAGATTCAACTAATTTTCCTGAAATTAGCTTTGAAATAGAATGTAGTAAAGGGACTTATATTCGAAGTATTGTAAGAGACTTTGGAATAAAATGTCAATCAGGAGCCTATATGAGTGATTTAGTTCGAACAAAAATAGGCGATTGGGGTTTAGATAAAGCTCAAGATGTAGCCACCTTTAATAGCGATTTACATGAAGTGCTTTTATAGTTTTGATACTGTTATTGTGGATTCGCCTACTGCCGTTACTATCGGCATGTTTGATGGCTTGCATCTAGGGCATTTAAAGGTCATTGACGGCTGTTTATCTACCTCCCAAAGCAATCAGCTTAAAACCTGTGTGATAAGCTTTTCAAATCATCCCGCCGATCATTTCACTGGGAAAAGAAATGAATTGTTAATGCCCATGAAGGAAAAAATTGAAGCATTCGAAAATTTAGGTATCGACTATCTCGTTATAATTCCTTTTGATGCTTATATCGTAGAATTACCAGCAAAGAATTTCATTCAAGAACTTTTAATTGGTCGACTTAAAGCAGCAAAAGTAGTTTTAGGTTACGACAACCATTTTGGTAAAAACAGAGAAGGTTCTATCTCCTTCATAAATGAGCATTTTGGAGATGTATTAGAAACAATTGCTATTGATGTGGCTAAAGTTGACGAAGTCATAGTTAGTTCGTCGCAAATAAAAAAATACCTATCAGAAGGTGATATAACTAAGGCCAATGCCATGCTTGGACTTCCCTTTTCAGTTTCAGGAATTGTAGTTCATGGGAATCAAAATGGTCGCAAAATAGGATTTCCTACAGCGAACATGGCATTGAAAGCTGACAACAAATTTATTCCACAATTAGGGGTGTATTTATGCCAAGTAAAAATTGACGCTGGTTTATTCTTTGGATTAACAAATATGGGTTATCGTCCTACACTCAATAAAGACGATGGAATTCATATTGAGACTCACCTGTTAGATTTTGATGGTGAATTATATGGCCAAAGAATTGAAATTCAATTTATCGAAAAAATAAGGTCTGAGAAACGATTTGATTCCTTCGAAGATCTGAAAAATCAAATCGCGGCTGATTTAGCTTGGGCTAGAATGTATTTAGCATAAATTCATATAACTGCCTAAGAAGACTAATTCATCTTCTCTCTTAGCTAATAATTCTTGAATATTTTGATCTAATTTATTGCCTTCAACATCAATAAAGAACCAAAACTTGAATTCATTGGTATCTTTTTGGGGTCTAGATTCAATTTTCAATAAGTTGATTCCTCCCATCTCAAAGTCTTGCAATAAAGAAAGTAATGCCCCAGGCTTATCATCATTCTTTAATTTAATAGCTAGACTTGTCTTATCCTTATCCGTCTTCTTTAAATTCTCCACTTTAGAAATGATAAAAAAGCGCGTTTGATTCGAATCGTTGTCTTGGATATTATCAAATAATATAGGCAAAGAATAAATCTTCGCTGCAATATGAGAACACAAAGCTGCGCCATCTTCGTCTTCCACTGCTAATTTAGCCGCTCTAGAGGTAGAATCCACCTGAACAAAGAAATCCTCTTCCTGACCTGAAAAATAGTCCCCTAGGAAGCCTTTACACTGCTGAAAAGCGATATCCTTAGAATAGATTTTTTTAATACCCTGTATGCCATTGTGTTTAGATGCTAAACAAAAGTTAACTGGAATTATAATCTCAGAAATAACAAAAAGATTCTTTTCACTCAAAAGATCCATCGTTTCTTTGACCATTCCTTCTTGATTATTCTCAATAGGAACCACTCCATATTTAGCACGGCCGGTTTCTACTGATTCAAATACAGATTTAATGGAAGGTAGAGAAATATAATCTGCAACAGCACCAAAACGTGTTTCTGCAGCCTGATGAGTAAAACTCCCCTCAGGTCCTAAATAACAAATGATTTCGGGTAGTTCTAAATTACGTGATACTCCAAATATCTCTAGAAATATAGCCTCAATAGCTTCCTTTCTTAATTTACCAGTGAATTGATTAGCTAAACGATCAATGATCTCTTTTTCTCTATCAGGATGATAAATAACTGCATTAGACTCCCGTTTTAACTTACCTATCTCCTCCACAAACTCCATTCTTTTCACTAAAAGTGATAAAACAGAATCATCTATTTGGTCAATTTTGCCTCTTAATTCGGGTATATTCATGCCTAATGTGCTAATTAGCTCAATTTACTAAAAATAGAAGATTTAAGGAAGGGAAATAAAAAAAAGGATTTGAATAAATCCTTTTCTCTTAATGCTACACTTTATGTGATTCCGTTTGGATTCGAACCAAAGACCTACTGCTTAGAAGGCAGTTGCTCTATCCAACTGAGCTACGGAACCTAAAATAAAAAGTCAACTTATGTAAGGTGTAAAACACTTCCTCATAAATTGACTTTTGTCGGGGTGGCAGGATTCGAACCTACGACCTCTTGGTCCCAAACCAAGCGCGATACCGGGCTACGCTACACCCCGAAAATTGACTGCGAAGAGTGGGGATTATGAACCATAACCACTAAACTCCTGTATATCAAGTATTTTACTTCTCTATTTCTCTTTGGAAACCCCCTTAGAAACCAAGCAGCCAAAAGGAGGGCTTGATTGTCTAGTTTGAATTTCCTTAGGTTTCACAAAGATAATGAACCTAAAGAATTTATCAAAATGATTTATGAATTTTTAACCCACTCATTAAATTCATTTTCCAATTGTTCGGCAAATGACATAAGCTCTTCAAAGGAAGGTATGTTGTTATAAATCATTACTGCAGTTTGTAAATCGTCAGCAAAAAGTGGACCGATAGAGGTTATTTCTTAGGGAGTGTTTCCAAACAATTATTAACTTAACAAAATGGAAACAAGAAAAAAACAATCAGCAGAAAATTACATCAAAGACATCC